>CAUEYG010000178.1 GCA_959021945.1 uncultured Eubacteriales bacterium
AATCAAGAATCTTTAAATAGCTGGGTCTAAAGTCCTGTCCCCACTGTGAAACACAATGGGCCTCATCTACTGTTACCATGGAAATTTTTACCCTTTTGGCAAAATCTAAAAATTCTTCATTCATCAGACGCTCCGGCGCCACATAAATGATCTTGTAGGTTCCTTGTTTGGCATATTCCAGAGCTTTGTAATACTGTCTGGCTGTCAGAGAGCTATTAAAATACGCGCCTCTGATTCCTGCTGCTTTTAAGGCTGCAACTTGGTCCTTCATAAGGGAGATGAGCGGCGTAATGACCAGAGTGATTCCTTCCATCATAATTCCGGGAAGCTGATAGCAAATGGATTTTCCTGCTCCCGTAGGCATGATTCCAAAGGTGTCTTTTCCACTGAGGATGCTGTTGATCAAACATTCCTGGCCTTCCCGAAAACCATCGTATCCAAAAAATTGTTTTAATAATTCTTCTTTTGTTTTGTTTTGCATTTTTATGACTTTTCCTTTATACCAGTTTCTTCCATAATAGAATAATATTTCTTTCCACGCAACAAAAATTTTATGAAATGTTAATTGAATTCTGCAGAAAATAGGTTTATAGTTAAGATAGTAAAAAAAGAAAGCTGGTGTTCAACATTGAAATTTGATTTACACTGCCACACAAAAGAAGGTTCCATTGATTCTAAAGTCACCCTTGAACGTTATGTGGAGCTTCTCAGAGCACGCGGATTCGATGGCTTTATGATTACAGACCATAATTCTTATAAGGGATGCCGCGCATGGGACCGTATGAAAAAACGGCCTGAATACTCAGACTTTATTGTGCTGCGAGGCGTAGAATACGACACAAAGGATGCGGGTCATATTTTAGTCATCATGCCTGATAATGTATATCTGCCTATTTTAAATATTCGGGGTATGACCTTAAGGCGACTTCTGAAAATTGTCCATCGTTTTGGCGGTATACTTGGGCCTGCTCATCCTTTTGGAGTCAGGAGTTCCAGCGCCATGTATTTTAAAAAAATGAACATGGAGCTGTTTGAGCGCTTTGACTTTGTGGAAACCTTTAATACTTGTGAGTCTTCCCGTTCCAATGAGCTGGCCAAACAATTAGCGGAAAAATATGACCTTCCTTCCTTTGCAGGCTCTGATGCCCATGAAGAGCGTTATGTAGGCATGGCGGAAACCGTTTTTCATGACGCCATCACATGCAACAACGATCTGATTCACGCTGTAAAAGCCGGGCATCCCATTTATGCAGGGGGCACGGTTCGGGAAGTTACGGTAAAAGCTAAGCGCAAAGAACACTGGACAGGGGTATGGGGTTTTAAGCTTTATAACAGAGGCCTTGCCAAGATCATTTCCCCTTACCGGAAATATCATCACATGAAGCTGCCGTTTCGTTCTTAATAAGGAGCTAAACTATCCAGCAGCACCTTTACGATATGTTTGGAGTTAATCATGAAGGCCTCAAAAGGTTGTTCCTGCTCCTTAATAGGGTCCCAATATTTTTTTGCATATTCCTGAAAAATTGCTTCCTGGGAGAGCCCCTTTTTTACGAGCCCGGCTAAATACCTCCTCTTTTCTTCCAGCTCTTTTTCATACAGCTGCCAGTATTTTTCGTTAAAATACTCCGGAATCAGTCCAAAGTGAGGCAGCACAATGCGCTTTACCTTGTAATCCCTGCACATTTGAAAGGACTGCAGCGCATCTTCGTAGCTTTTTAAAATGGGAGTGTGGACGTAATCTATTTTTTCAAGAATCCCCGTGCTTTCACTGGTAAACATAATACTGTCCGGCTCCAGCACAAAGGTCAGCGAACAATCCGTATGCCCTTTGGTTTCTAAAACGTTCAAGGATCGATTGCCCAAAGAAATGCAATCCCCCTGGCATATCACCTGGTCCACGGAAAGATCATCCGTAAGAATTTCTCGCTTTGATCCGGGATCATACTGATCTCGAGCATTCTCCCCAAGTTCTTTCATTAGCTTTCTGGCCCCCGGTCTTGTGAGAATTTTCCGGGCATGTTCTGCTCCCATAGTGCTTGCTGCTGGATATGCCTTTCTGATATAAGGAAGGGCTCCAATATGGTCATAATGGCTGTGGCTGAGCAGAATATAGTCAAGTGGCCTTCCCTGCAATGCATCTTTTACATTGGCTGCAAGCTCTGTCCCACAATAAGCCATGCCGCAGTCCAAAAGCGCAGTTTTTTCACTGCCGCAGATCAAAATTGATTCTCCTCCGTGTCCTGCAGTTACGCGGATGATTCCCTCAGGAAAACCAAAGCGGTCATGCTCCGGTCCAAAGATATCATAAAAAAAATCTTGTTTTGTTTCGTTTTCCATTGTCTACTTCTCTTTCCTATTTTCTTTATACTCTCCCACTGTAAAAAAGCCCAGTCCAATCCAAATAATGGCAAAGGCCCAAAACTGAACCATATCAAAAGGCTCTTTGAACAGAAAAATGCCGATCACAAGAGAAATAGAAGGCGTTAAATATTCTAAAATTCCCAATGTTACAAGGGGCAGTTTTCTGGCGGCTGCTGCAAAAAGAGCCAGGGGCAGTGCAGTACAAACTCCTACCAGCAAAAGCAGCCCGTATTGATAAGGCTGTCCTACGCCCAGCGCGCCTTTGCCCGAAACTTCAAGATAGATCAGCACCAGGAAAGCTGCAGGCGAAAGGAACATGGTTTCATACAGGAGGGATAAGATTGCCGGTAAATTCGTACTTTTTTTAATAGCTGCATAAGCAGCAAAACTAAAGGCAAGGCCAAGAGCAATTATGGGGATTTCCATAAAATGCACCAAAACCGTTACAACTCCTATACAGGCTAACAAAAAAGCAATCAATTTGTATCTTGTCAGTTTTTCCTTAAAAAACAGGATTCCAAAAACGCAGACCATTAAGGGTTCAATATAATAGCCAATGCAGGTCTGTATCAATTGATCCGCGTTGACGGCCCAAATATAAAGACTCCAATTCGTCGTAATCAGCACGCCGGCGATCACATATTTGAGAACGGTTTTCTTTTCCCGCAAAGGGGCCTTGATTTCTTCCAGTCCATATCGCTTCCATGCTGCTACAAAGCAGACTATCCCCACCAGAAAGATCCGATAGAAAATAATAACAAAGGAACTGATTGGCCGCAATGCCTGCCAATAGATAGGCAGCAGGCCCCATAATATGGAGCAGGATAAGGCGTAGAGCAGCCCTATCCTATATTGTTGCTTTTTTAAATCCTGGTGCATAGTTTCTCCATCAAATACTAGATTTAGTTAATATCGGTTCGGCTTAAAATCGCGGCCGGCCGTTTGCGCATTGTTCGGAACACCGGCAGCAGGCCAAAGACCAAATTAAACCCATATAGCACTCCAATGCAAAGCAGAATGACAGTAGGCGAAATCATAAACAGATTAGAAAAAATGGAATACCCTGACACTTTCTTTAAAATATATGCCATGAATAAAAATCCAGGCATGCTGGCTATGGTTGTAATTGCCAGGATTTCTCCGAGAAACATTTTGTAAATGTCTCCCTTTTTCACACCGATTGCCCGATAAACACCTACTTCTTTTACCCGGGATAGGAAAGAGGCTCTTATGATTAAAAAGATCTCAATAAAGGAAACTGCCAGTACTACACCAGCCATGATCAGAGCAGAGCGAATAGACTGCCACATGCCGGTACGATATTCCTTCTCGCTTTCTGCATAAGTATCTTTTACATTTACATTTTCACTTTGGAGCTGAGAAATAGCCGCATCTTTATTCTTTGGGCAGACAGTAATATTTGATGTGCTTTTAATCAAATTGTATTTGATAGTAGTGTTATTGACCAGCATAAAACTGCTGTTTTCCTCATCCGTATAGTACCCCACTACTTTCAGCTTATGGTCATTTACCTTTTGATTAATCTCTTTATTAAGAGGCATTTCTTCTTTATTGCTTTCATTTACAAGAACCTCATATGTTTTTTCCGGCCATTTCCCCTTTTTCAAATCTACGTTCTTCTTAAGGTTATAGTCCAAAAGGGAAGTTTCCTCTCCGCTCCCGGTTGTTTGGCTCGCCATATCACCGTAAATTTGTTCATCAGCATTTTCCAGGGAATTGGATAAAAGGTTGACAAAAACGCTGCGGTCAGCGTAAATACAAGGGCTTTGCTTATCAGTAATGCCGACGATTTTCATATCAGGCATATTCGGCACTGTGACCTCTTCCTCCAGAAAATCCTTTGATGAAGCAAATCCGGCCATCTTAGTCTTGTAGTTATCAATCGTTGCTTTCAGAACCAAATTATCCACAACAATCTCCCTTTTATTTTCAGGGAGCCTGCCATACTTAAGGTCAGACCAGGTCAGTTTGCCTGAATCAGACAGAGAGCCATCTAACCCTGCAGAGCTATCTTTGACCTGATAATAGTCTCTGTAAGGCATTACCAGAGATATTTGCGAATCTCCAGGCATAATATAGGAAAAATTCTCATTCTCTTCGTAAGTCAGATAATCGTCTACATCCAGATTTTTACTCACAATCGTCAGATAAGACTTATCCGCAGTAACAAACTCATCGTCAGTAATGTCTAAAACACCAAATATATTGCTTATTGCATAGGTGATAAACATAGCAGAAACTAAGAATCCCAAAAGGAGAATTTTTTTCAAAACCGGATAATTAAAAACCGTTTTAAACCCTCGCTTAATCAGAGTAAAAGGGTTTAAAATAGAAATATATCTGCGCCTTCCCTCTGCTCTGAGCCGGTTGAGGTCAAAGCTGTTTTCCAGGGATTCTTCCTTGGTCATCTCGCGATAGTGATCGTCTACAAGTTCAATGCTGGAATTTTCGTCCACAATCTCAATGCGATCCTTTGCATCTTTTGTCTGAATATAAATATTTCCT
>CAUEYG010000179.1 GCA_959021945.1 uncultured Eubacteriales bacterium
CAATATAAAAGCGAATGGCAGAAGGGGCGGTATCATGTTTTTTCGCAAATTGTCCAATTTTCATAGCAGCCTCCTGGTTTTCAGTATATCGAACAAATTAAAAAACCTCAAGCAGCACTTTACTTTTTTTGAAAAAATAACAAAAAAGGTTATTGACTTCAACCTATCTGAAAAGAATAGAATGAATTAAAATCAAATTATTTAAAATTATCTGATATTTTAAAATGTCAGAGATTACACTTATGGAATGGAGGTATCGAAGAATGGCTTATGTTGAACAAGCAGAGGAGCTTAAAAAGATATTGGTTGAAAACCCAAAACCTAATTTAAAAACGATTTTAGGATACGGATTCGCTTCTGCGGCAGATTCCACTGCCTATAACTTTACATTTATGTTTTTATTGTATTTTCTAACAACAGCTGTTGGAGTAAATCCGGCAATTGCAGGAACCATTATGATGGCAGCTACTTTACTGGATGCTGTAACAACTCCTGTAATTGGATATTTGTCAGATAATTGCATATCCAAGTTTGGACGAAGAAGGCCTTTTATTTTGGCCGGAGGTGTTGCACTTTCTATTGTTGTGGTACTGCTGTTTACCAAAGTCCCTTTCACTGGTACAGCTCAGGCAGCCTATTATCTGATCTTTACCATTTTGTTTTGGATTTCCTATTCTTCTTGGTACGTACCTTACACAGCATTTGGTGCGGAGATTGCAGTTGATTATGACAGCCGTACCAAATTGAGGCTTCCTGCTACAATCTTTAACGGACTTGGAAATCTGATAGGAATGGCTGCGCCTATGGTGATTATTTCTGCATTTGTATCTGCTGGAGCTTCTCAAAGCGGAGCATGGACAGCAGTAGCTGCAATCGTAGGTTTGATTGTTCTCATTACTATTTTGATTACCTGGAAGATGACAAAAGGCAAAGAGCTGCGGCCAACAGATGAAGAACTCAAGCTACAAAAAAGGCAAGGGATTTTTTCTACTTATTTAAAGGTTATTCGGCTCAAACCGTACAAATTTATGGCTCTTAGTGCTGTTTGCTTTATGGCGGCGTATACGTTGATGATGACGGATATGCTATATTATATTACTTGTGTGATGCAGGCCTCTGAGACCGTACAATCACAGGCGTCTCTCATTTTCATGATTGCAGCCATTATTATGACGCCTATTGTTTCTGCTGTTGCGATTAAAATAGGGAAAAAGCGGACTGTAGTTCTATGCTTTATGGTCTCTGCTGCATGCATGATCCTTTTCCGTTTGATTGGAATTCATTCTATCCTAACATTAGATCTTTATCTAATCACTTTTACCATTTGTAACAGCGCATATTGGACCTTGATCCCAGCCATGGGCTATGATCTGTCAGAAGTCTATGAAGTAAAATATAAACAGCAAAGAGAAGGCGCTGTGCTGTCCTTGAACGTATTCTTTGTAAAAGTCAGTGCAGCTGTTATGTCAGGAATAACAGGAAGTATCTTGGCCTTCACAGGATATAACCCTTCTCAGGCAGTGCAGTCTGAGGCAGCTATTTCAGGGATCTCCAATTTGTTTACAATCGTACCGGCTATCCTTCTTTTCTTTGCAGCTTTGATCATGATGTGCTTCCCATTGACAAAAAAGAAGCATGAAATGTTGATACAAATGATTGATGAAGGTACTTATGACCAAAGGGTCCCCCAGGAACTAAAAAAGATACTTTAAAAAACGGAGGTTAAAGATGAAACTTGAGAAAATTTTTTATAATGGCACGATCTTTACAGGAGAACAGGATCAGGAATTTGCACAAGCTGTGGCCCTGTCCGGAAAATACATTGCGCAGATAGGGACAAAAGAAGAACTTTTGCAATTAGCGGATGAACAAACAGAACTAATTGATTTAAAAGGCAAAATGCTGATGTCAGGATTCATTGATTCCCATGCGCATCCCCTGTTATCAGGAGTAGAAGTCCTTTATAAAGCAGACCTTAATGATTGTAAAAGCATTGAAGAATATATTGATACCATTGAAAATTTTATGGAAACACATTCTGGCTTAGATTTTATTATGGGTGCTGGCTGGATCAACCCTTACTTTGACAGCCCTGGACCAAGGAAAGAGCTATTAGATCAGATTGCAAAAGACATTCCAATGGTCTTTGACTCAGGGGACCACCATTCTATTTGGGCAAACTCCAAAGCCATTGAAATGGCAGGAGTAACGGCAAACACTTCGGACCCGGAGGGAGGAGTCATTGAGCGAAACGAAAAGGGAGAACCTTCCGGTACCTTTCGTGAAGCAGCTCAGGATTTAATCAGGCCTATTTGCCCGGAATTTACAGTAGCTCAGTACAAAAACGGACTTGCTGCCTATCAGGAGCAAATGGCCGGCTACGGCATTACCATGTCACATGATGCTATGCTCAAAGGCGGGGGGCCTGCACACCAAGCATTACTTGAAATGGATCGAGCTGACCAGCTGCTGTTTAAAATGAACGCGTCTTTTGAGACTGATGCAGCAGCGGAAGAGCAGGATTGGAGAAACTATGTTTCTTATATGGAAAAATCCAAAGGGAAAATGTTCACTGCAGACCGGGTGAAGTTTTTTGTTGATGGTGTTGTAGAAGGCGGAACTGCATATCTGAAAGAAGAGTATTCCAACCAGCCTGGTTATTTTGGCAAATGCATCTGGGATACAAAAGTTATGGAACAGTTTCTTATTGATTTAGACAGAGCAGGTATGGAACTTCATTTTCATGTGATTGGAGACAGAGCTGTTGATGTAATGTTAAAGGCTTTGGAACGAGTCAGAGAAGAAAACGGCGAAAGGGAACGAAGACCTATAGCAGCTCATGTGCAGATACTGGATCCAAGGGATATCCAGCGCTTGAAACGGGAAAATGTTCATATTTCTGCTAATCCATTTTGGTTTGTAAAGGCTCCAGGGTATTTTGATATGGAGCAGGGATTTCTGGGAAAAACAAGGGCAGAAGCCGAATATCCCATGAAGTGTCTCATTGACGCAGGACTAACAGTGGGATCTGCCAGCGACTATTCGGCTACACCTGTGCCGAAACCTTTGAACGGAATCCAGATTGCAGTTACCCGCGACCTTCCTGAATTTGGCGGAGAGGAGGATCAAATTCTGGGAAAGAATGAGCGGATTTCTGTAAAAGAAGCACTGTTATCTTTTACCCTTCACAATGCAAAGCTGGCTAAGATGGAAAACGCAACAGGAAGTATTAAAAAAGGTAAATTAGCTGATCTCGTTGTTCTGGAAAAAAATTTATTTGAAATAGACCCGCATCAAATTGATCAGACAAAGATTTGCCTGACCGTATCAGAGGGAAATGTGATTTATGATTCGGGATTGTTATAATAAGGGTGTTAGAACATATGTAGGACAATCATGGTCAACGGATAATCCGCTGACCATGATGCTATTAGTCCTATCTTCTGTGTCTTGGTTCTTTCATTCTGGACTGTCCGCCGCATTCATTGCAGCCACAGTCACAGTCAGACGGGTTGCCGCCTCCTGCTGCAGGATTTGCACCGGAACCGCCCCGTGAGTCGCAGCACGGATCACATGGATCGCAAGGTTCGCCGCAGTTTTCTGCAGTATCAGATTCTCCAATTCTGTTCGGGAACAGAGTAGGGAAGCTGGTGCAGATTGGGTTATTCTGGGTTGGAATTTCTGCAAAGCCAGTAGACAAAGCACATAACTGTACTGGAACAACTACTTTCTTTTCTGCGCTCACACAAAGAGCAATGATTAGATTTCCATAAACCTCGCCGTCAGGGCCTACGCTAAGGTCCCTTCCGCAGCTATTGGTAGCCAGACGGGCTTCTGTAGCCACATTTGTAAACTCCGTAAACCTTGGCAGGAATGCTGTGTCAATGGTGCTTGGCATGCAGCATTCAAAGAAATTGGTCAGTACCAGCGGATGGGTAGGCGTTGCTACATTTACTTCTGCACATACGGTGAATACACTTTCATTGTTGCATCTGTCACAGAGCAGCAAGTCGATGTAAACTAGAACATTACCTGTGATGCTCACGTTTTGGGTTCCGAAGATCGGTGTTCCCATACATTTATCATCACATTCTTTTGTATCTGCATATAAAATTTTCTCAGAAAGGGTTCCATCCGGACCTACTACTTCAATCGGATTTCCTTTGCAGTTCTGCAGGAATGTTGCACCTGAAATACTGGTGTCAACATCCAGATTCAAATTCCTCGGATCATCTACATTGCACGGATTGAAAAAACGTTTACTGCGAATATCAACAACTCTGCTGATCGAACTTCCACAAGGAATATTAGGCGTAAACACCTGATTCTGTACTGTTTTCATCCCCTGTAGGTTAGACAGTACAGCGTCATAGACGCTCTGCACATAAATTGGCGTGCTGACTACATCATCCAGCTTACCATTAAACTTGCAAAGATTGCCTGCATTACAGCAATTCTCGTAGAGGTCCGGCGCTGGTCGATTGCCGAAACAACTCATATTGTTACCTCCTTAATAGCTCATTAATTGGTTCTTGGATACTATATGAATTCTATGGAAATTGTGTTACATTTCATGAAAAAATATAAATTTGTGCTATAATACCTAATACAGTAGTTGGTTTTCATTGTTAAAGGAAAGGGTGAGATTTATGTCAGGAAATTTGTTAACGAATAAAGAAGAGCGATTTTCGGTCCATCAGGGACAGCGAGAGATCAGCCAAAGAGCATATAATTTGATCATTGGGGGAACGCTTTTGTATGGGTTTGCTGTAAACGCCTTTATGATTCGTACTTTTGAAGGCGCTTTTGATGGGGTCAATTCATGGGCTCTAATCATTGGATATATCGTATGTGTGATTATAGGGGCTGTTATGACCA
>CAUEYG010000180.1 GCA_959021945.1 uncultured Eubacteriales bacterium
TGCAAAATTTGCAAACTCTGCACCCCTGAGTCCTTATCAAAAAATCAAGAGCGATCATGCCGCCGCAATTGCCGCCTGCTGTAGTACTGCGCCATTGCCGCCTGGGGCAGCGAGGCCGATAGCTGTTATAGCTGTCCCCCGCGATTGTGCAGGTACAGCCGCACCGGCCTCAAGACCATCACCGGCCCCAAGCCGACATTACTCGCACCAAGTCACATCACACCCCAAGGCTTTATGCTGGCCTGACAAGGTTATTTGCTGCTGAGTTATTTGCCGCTGATCCCATAATACTTCCCGCCGCCTCGGCACAGTTTCCTCTGCCAGGGCGGAGCAGCCACAAAATGTTAAAATTTACACATTCGTTACTGGTATTATAATCGAATCTACTGCGGTTCGCAAATTCTTTCGGCAAACCATCAATTATTCCTCTGTACCCACGATCCCCTCCACATAATACCTGGCAATTTGCTCCATACATTTCAATTGCTCCAAAGAACAGGCGGAAAGGGGCCCCATAATATTTTCCTTAATCCGTTCTACCTCCGGGTCCGCTCCATCACTCACTGCCTGATCTCCTGCCAAAATATAATCTGCACTGAGATTAAGAATCTGCGTCATGCCGTACAGCGTCTGTATGGAAACACCCTTATCGCCATATTCAATATCCGCTATAAACTTACCCGAAACCCCTAACTTTGCCGCAAGCTGCGCCCTAGTCATATGAATTGCTTCCCGCTGGTTTCGAATGCGTCTGCCCATTTTTTTCATGTTAATTTCCTTCAAATTACTCTTCTTTGTCATTTCATATACCTCTCTGAAACATTACACAATTAGTTATATTATCCTCTACTTATAGTGTAGTATTCTCAGGCAGGTTCAAAATAAGCCAGGAGAAGAGTATATTATATCTTTTAGGAGGTTTCGTAGAAGAAACTCTGTTTTCCATTGTAATTTGAAACTTTTTGACAAAAAAATTGCTCTATTTTCCCACAACTTTTTACTGGGAGGTGTTTTATGACAACTGAAGATCATTTAAGACTTTTCCGAAACCTCAGGACTTTGCGAAAAGCAGCCGGATACACGCAAACCCAGCTGGCTGAAAAAATCGGAATGTGCCGCACTGCTTACGGTCAGCTGGAACGAGGCTCCCGGCTGCTGGATCTAAACACACTATACTCTTTATCCCAACTCTATCACATTCCCGTAGACGCATTGGTTAATTGCGATATCCAGGAAATTCGAAACAATTACTTTTTATCTCAGGATGGCGCCCTTGATGAATCCGCCCTGCGAAATCTCTACTCCAAGCTAACCGCAGATTCTAAACAAAAGCTAATGGAGCGGGCGGAAGAATTATACATGCTGGATACTGACCGAAGAAAAAAATGGTAATCCCCTTCTTTTTTGTTTTGTGTTATAAAAAACCAGAACTGCCATAATAGTATAGAGCAGTGAAAAACAGAAAGGACGGTGATTTTATGACACAGCAAAAAACCTCTTTAAAGCAGCAGCTGGAAAGCTTTGACCAGGGCGAAAGCTCCCGCATCTATCAATTTCTTGGGGCCCATAAAAAAACCATTGATGGACAGAGCGGATACCAATTTGCAGTGTGGGCTCCCGGAGTAAAAAAGATCTGGGTTACCGGAGAGTTCGACCAATGGGAAGGCCAAACATTTCCCATGGAACCTGCAAGCAGCAGCGGAATATGGCAGACCTTTATTCCTCAGGCCAGAGAAGGCCACCTCTATAAATACCGGATAGAAACCCAGGAAGGCGCTATCTTCTACAAAGCAGACCCCTTTGCCTTTTCTGCAGAAAAGAGGCCCGGCACAGCCTCCAAACTATCCGACCTTTCTTATTCCTGGACGGACCAACCCTGGATGACCCTTCGTCAAAAACAATCACATTTTTGCAGACCAATGAATATATATGAAGTTCACCTTGGCTCCTGGCGGCAGCACAAGAGCAGCAACGGTGAACAACACTTTTATACTTATCAAGAACTGGCTGAAAGCCTGACTGCTTATGTAAAAGATATGGGATATACCCATGTGGAGCTAATGCCTGTTATGGAACATCCTTACGATGGCTCCTGGGGCTACCAAATTACAGGTTTTTATGCGCCCACCAGCCGGTACGGTTCACCCCAGGATCTGAAATATCTCATCGACCGGCTCCACGGCACTGGAATCGGCGTTATTTTAGACTGGGTGCCCGGCCACTTTTGCAAAGATGCCCATGGCCTTGGCAGGTTCAATGGCGCTCCCCTTTACGAAGCAGAGGAACACGCTCATTGGGGCACTTACAAATTTGACTATGCAAAGCCTCAGGTCCGCAGCTTTCTCATCAGCAACGCAGTGTACTGGCTGGAGGAATTTCATGCTGACGGGCTGCGCGTAGACGGAGTCAGCAGCATGCTCTACCTCAACTACGGCCTTGATGACCAAAAGCGCCGCAACAAACACGGCGGTGAAGAAGATCTGGATGCCCAGGCCTTTCTTCAAAAGCTCAATACAACAGTCAGCAAATTATTTCCTGACGTTTTTATGATTGCAGAAGAAAGCAGCGCCTGGCCCCTTGTCACATATCCTCCGGAGGAGGGGGGACTGGGATTTCACTACAAATGGGATATGGGCTGGATGAACGATACGCTGAAATACTGTTCCCTGGATTTTCCTTTTCGCAAAGGAAGTCACAACCTGCTGACCTTTTCCATGATGTACGCGTTCCACGAAAATTTTGTTCTGCCCCTTTCCCATGACGAAGTGGTCCACGGCAAATGCTCTCTCATTGAACGGATGCCGGGAGATTACTGGCGGCAGTTTGCCGGACTGCGGCTTCTCCTGCTTTACCAGCTCTGCCACAGCGGCGCAAAGCTGAATTTTATGGGAAATGAATTAGGCCAGTTCATTGAATGGCGCTATTATGAACAGCTGGAATGGTTTCTCCTGGATTACCCTGCCCACTGCCGCCATAAGCAGTATGTAAAAGAGCTGAATCATTGTTATCTGCAAAGCTCCTGTCTGTGGCAGCAAAATTACAGCTGGGACGGCTACCAATGGATCGACGCTGATGACAACAGCCAGAGCATCCTTATTTTTAAGCGGCAAGGAAAAAAAGAAAAAGACGCTGCAGTGATTCTCCTCAATTTCCTGCCGGACACTTACCGAAAATTTAAAATCGGAGTACCATTTTTTTGCCCTTATGAGGAAATTTTTAATTCTGATGAAAAAAAATACGGCGGAAGCGGGCATACTAACCCTGATAAGAGAATGCCGCAAAAAGGAGCTTATCATGGACAGGAGCAATATATTGAAGTGACCGTTCCCCCAGTGGGCGGAATAATCTTTGCCCCTGCCCGGGACAACAAATAGACAAAGGGGCGGCTACAGGAGGTTATTGAAATTGATGTTTTCAGATAAAGAGGATTTTAAACAGCAGTACAAAGGGGAATTTATGTCCATTATGGCCAGACCCTTTGAAGAGTGTACCCAGAGGGAAAAATATGAAGTGCTGGCCAAGATGGTATGCTGCCAGGCTGCAAAGCTGCATACTGAAACACAGCAAAGGCACGATAAAGAGCAGGCAAAGAGAGTCTACTATTTTTCCATGGAATTTCTCATTGGAAAGCTTTTAGACCAATACCTGATCAATCTGGGCATTGAAGAAATTGTCCGCAGCGGCCTTTCCGATCTTGGTGAAGATCTGGATTTGCTGTGCCGCGCGGAGCCGGACCCGGGCCTTGGCAACGGCGGCCTTGGAAGGCTTGCAGCCTGCTTTTTGGACTCCATGGCCTTTCTGGACATTGCAGGCACCGGCATGGGCGCTCGCTACCGCTTTGGCCTGTTTAAGCAAAAAATTGAAAATAACAGACAGGTGGAAGAGCCGGACCCCTGGATGAGCAAAGGCTACCCCTGGGAAATCCGTAACTCCGACAGAGCCGTACAAGTCCACTTTGGCGGCCGCGTAAACCGCAGCTATGTAGATGGAAAAATCATATTTGACCATGTTGATTACCAGACAGTCATGGCAGTGCCCTATGATGTTCCCATTGCAGGCTATGGCGGAAAAACAGTGAATATGCTGCGGCTGTGGCAGGCTGAGCCTAAGGAAGAAAAAATTGATCTGGAAGCCTTTAACAACGGCCAGTACAGCCGGGCCATGAGAGAGCGAGATGAGATTGAAGCCATTACAGCCATCCTCTATCCTGACGACAGCACCCCTGCCGGCAGGGAGCTGCGCCTCAAGCAGGAATACTTTCTTGTGGCCGCAGGTCTGGCTTCCATTATCCGCAGCTTTAAACAGCGTTACGGCCCTGACAGCTGGAAGCGTTTTCCTGAAAAAATAGCCATCCACACCAATGATACCCATCCTGCCCTTTGCGTCCCGGAATTAATGCGTCTCCTGCTGGATCAGGAAAATCTGGAATGGGATGAGGCATGGGACATTACAACCAAAACCTTATCCTTTACAAACCACACGGTTCTTCCCGAAGCTTTGGAAAAATGGCCCATTGACCTTATGCAGCGGCTCCTGCCCCGAGTCTATCTCATCATTGAGGAAATTGACAGACGCTTTCGGCAGTCTTCACAAAGCTGGATTTCAGACCTGCAGCAATATTTAAAGGCCACGTCCATCTTGTGGGACGGGCAAGTACGCATGGCAAACCTTTCTATTATCGGCAGCCATTGTGTAAACGGCGTAGCGGCAATACACACGCAAATTCTAAAACAGGATGTTTTTAAAGAATTTTACCAAACAGCGCCGGAAAAGTTTCAGAACAAAACAAACGGCGTCAGCCACAGGCGCTTTTTGTTGGAAGCAAACCCACCTCTTGCAAGGCTCCTCAAGGAAACCATTGGAGACCGTTGGAT
>CAUEYG010000181.1 GCA_959021945.1 uncultured Eubacteriales bacterium
AAAGACAAGAGAACCTTATGACAAAGCAGGAGGCTACGCAATCCAGGGCACCTTTGGAGCATATATTGATCACATTGAAGGTGACTACGAAAATGTAATCGGATTCCCCTGGACACAAATCCAGAAAGAGCTAGATACTCTATTTCCTCACTGCTTTTAAATCTGCTCCAATATCCATGCTCTGGCTTTTAAAAAATAGGAATCTTGGGGATTCACCTGCAAGACAAAATTAACTTTACCCAAAAGCTGCTGCAAGTAGCCGGATACATCTTTCCCCTGTGCACCGCTTTCCTGAATTCGCTCTAGATGAGAGGTCGCTCCAAACTTTCTGCAGTAATAAATCTCCTGTCTCAGCTTTTTTCGGTAGTCCTTTGGAGCCTGGGCTTTTTCATTTACTGTAACTCCTGTTACCAGCTGTTTCTGTCCCTGCCTGGCAACACAAGTTTTCTGACTGTTCAGCTCAAATCCCATAGCGTTTAAATAGGAGCGAACTTTTCTTTTTACCAGCACCCAATCAAAAGCTCCGGAAAAAACCATATCATCACAGTATCTGGTATAACAAATATTCCGATCTGCGCACCAAGTCTCCATATAACTATCAAAATCCTTCATGACTAAATTGGAAATAGCCGCAGACGTAGGAGCGCCCTGAGGCAGATATCCATCATAGCAGCATAGAGCTGTCAGCAATGCCGCAGCCTGGGGAGGAAAATAAATGCTGGGAAACGCTTTCTGGTAGACCATCTCCGCTGTAATGTTCCCAAAAAAATCTTTTATATCAAGTTTAAGAATCTGCCTTTTCCCAACGTGATGGACAGCATTTTTTGCAACAGAGGCCCCGCAATAATAGGCGGCAGCTGCCGATGAAATAGGAAGCCTATCCAAGACACAGTGAAGTAGCCTCCTCTGAATTTCTTTTAAAAAAGGATCCGGCATAAGCAGGACCCGCCTTGTCCCATCTGCCTTTTTCTTATAGCATTTGCAGTAATGATCCTGCACATGGCTACTTACCATATAAAGAAGACGTATCTTTTCTTCACTAGTTTTATCTTTACCGGGTATCAACTCTAAGGATTCCAAAAATTGATGAAGCTGTTGACTGCCACAATATTTCCATAATGCATTCATAACGAACCTGTCTTTTCTTACATAATAAAAAAACAGAGGCAATACAAAATAAAAATTGCCTCTGTTCTATAAATTTTTTCTATCGTTAGTCTATCTGATACCGATTTTTTCCTAATACCTTTGGTAAGATATTCAGGACAACCAGCAGCAGTACAAGAGATACGGCCAGCGTAATAACGGTGCTGATTCCAAATCCCATGCCCCCTGTCAGACCTGCGATAATATAGCCTACCAAACAGCAGCCTGCAACAGTTACTGCATATGGCACCTGCGTTCCTACATGCTTTAAGTGATTGCACTGAGCACCTGTTGACGCCAGAATCGTGGTATCGGAAATCGGCGATGAATGGTCTCCAAATACAGAGCCTGCCAAAGTCGCTGATAATGTAGTAATCAACAATTCCGGTGCTGCCACTTCACAGATAGCGATAATAATTGGAATGAGGATTCCGAAGGTTCCCCATGCAGTACCGGTAGAGAATGACAGTAAACATGCCACAATGAAAATCAAAGCCGGCAAAATCTGAACCGGTACGCCTGATACTTCTACCAAATGAGCTACATATGGGCCTGTACCGAGCAAGTCACGGCAAACACCGCTGATGGCCCATGCCAGAGTCAGAATAATACATGCCGGTACCATGGATTTTACTCCAGGATTGATACACTCAAAGAACTCTCTGAATGTCAAAGTTCTCCTACACATGAAATAGATAAAGCTAAAGAGTAATGCACCAGAGGCCCCCAGAGAAAGGGCTGTTCCTGCATCAGTATTTCCAAAAGCGTCAAAGAGCGTAGCGCCTTCTTCTGACCAATATCCGCCTACATAAATCATAGACAGAATGCACAAAACAATCAGAACACAGATAGGAACAACCAAATCACAGATTTTTCCACCGGTATTTGTCTTCTGTCTTACAAACTCTTCTTCCTGATTGTCGATTTCTTCCCTTCCTTCGTTAATTCCCTTTTCCGCCAAAAGCTCCGCCTTTAGCATTGGGCCAAAGTCCGCATTTTTCTTAATGGCTATGTAAAAGACCATAACAATCGTCAGGATTGCATACAAATTCATAGGAATCGAACGGAGAAATGCCGTCATTCCGTTCATACCAGTTGTTTCCGGGTAATAAGACATTACTGATGCGGCCCAAGATGAAATAGGCGCAATAATACAAATCGGCGCCGCCGTAGCATCAATCAAATAGGCCAGCTTTTCTCTTGAAATTTTTACCCGATCTGTAACCGGACGCATAACAGTACCTACGGTCAGACAGTTAAAATAGTCATCAATAAAAATCAAAATTCCAAGCAATCCTGTTGCTGCCGCTGCACTGCGCTTTCCTTTCAGCTTTCTCACAGCCCATTCACCGTAGGCTTTTGAACCTCCTGCCTTATTGACAATCGCAACTAAAATTCCCAAAAAACACAAGAACAAAATCATTGTCGTATTTTCCGCTAATTTCCCTGCCATTAGGGTTGTTGTAGTATCAAAGATACCTACGATTCCGTCACCATGCGCAAAGGAATAAATTACAGTACCTGATAAAATCCCCAATATTAACGAAAACACAACTTCTTTTGTAATAAGCGCAAGGACAATCGCTACTACTGGGGGCAGTATAGAAAGAATTCCTACACTGACAGCTTCCAATTCCATAAATGAAACCTCCTTATAAATAAACATTTTATTAAAAATCACGCACGTTTCTATTGTATCAACGGGTATATGGAATTGTAAAGTGTTTTGTCGAAAAAACTATGCTTTTTTGAGACATTTGTCAGTTATGGTCCTAATATAGAAGGGTCTGTCGCTTCAGTTACACAATGGCGATTGCCCGAACAGGGGAACCATCGGCGCCTTTCAATTTTAAAGGCAGACCCACAAAGAAGACTTGGTCAGGAATCTGATCTACATTTACCAGTCCCAATAAATAAGGAATTTTATTTTTTAACAGTATGTAGTCAGGCAGTACCAGGTCACCTGGAACAAAATCCATTCCATCTCTGGGATCGCCGCACATTGGAAAATCAGCGGCCATAAGCTTGATTTTCTTCTCTGCCAGGTATTCTGCCGCATCTACTGTAATATAGGGACTTTCCAGTGCGTAACGTTCTGTATTGATTTGTTTATCCCAGCCTGTTTCCAAAATACAGATATCCCCTGGGGCCAAGTCCTCCCCTCCTGCAGCAATTAATGCTTCCTTATTAATTTCAAAGTAAGGGTTTCCTTTACTTTCAAAGCGGAGCACCTTGGCATTTCCTACAAAATGCTGCAAGTCTTCCTCATCAATGCCCGCTGCATGTTCCCACCAGTGCTTTCCATTCTCAATATGGGTGCCGGTGTGTGATGTAAGCCTGTGCTCATTGGTAATATACCCATTGTCTTTCAACGTTGCCAGCTCTTTTGTATCATAAGGCACATAAGGTGTCCCATAATACCATAACCCTTGTTCCAGCGTACAGCTCAAATCGTAAATTTTCATTTTATTTTCCCTTTCCTTTCTTGTGAAACAGACCCCATCCATAACGGTCGCCTACAGCCTGCATCCCTTCCTTTAGCTCTTGCGGATATCTCTGGCTGATTTCCTGTGTTTGGCAGGCCCAATCTATGACTGCCTTTGAAAAGTGCAGCGGCATGATAAAGCCTTCCTCTGATAGCAAATCCATATTGTCGTAAACCGTGTGATTCCCGCCGTAAAAACCTGCGGTCAAGGTCAAGTGCGGTATCTGATCAGCCGCAAAATTTAAAGTATCCACCACCATAGGTCCCATATTCACAGGCCAGTCCAGGCCAAGGGACTGAGTGATCTCTGTCAAAGCAGCCTCAATCTGATCATTGCCTCCAGCCCACATACTGTAATTGCTCAGCGCATTTCCCACCACATCATAGTTTAAAACAAACCTGGTATTGCGCCTTACATCCGGGTGGTCCTGCAAATAATATTTGCTGCCATGCAGGCCGCACTCGTGACCTGACCATGCCATAAAATAAATGGTTCGCCTAGGCGGTTTTCCCATATGAACCTGCTGCTGATAGTAAGCTGCTAACTCCATAATTATTCCTACGCCAGCCACATCATCGGTAGCTCCTGTACTGCCCATGGCTGAGTCCAGATGCGCACAGACAAAAATAGTTCCAAGTTCAGGCTCCGTGCCTTCAATGATCCCTGCTGTATTCCTGGTATCTCCCATTTCAATTTCAAATTGAACATCGTAATGAATCGCCTGGACCTTTTCCTGTATCATTTCCAGAGCCGTATCATAATGAATTATGGCTGTTGGGATGACAAAATCCTCTTCCATGGTTTCAAAATTAGCATATACATAAGGCACGTCTTTATGCCCATCGCTGGTTGTATACAGTACTGCCGCAGCTCCAAACTCTTTTAATCGTTTGTACATCCAAACATCCGGATACTCCATATAAACATCCCGACAGATTAAAACCGCTTTCCCTGCTATATCAGCAGCCTGTAGGTTTGCTGTGCTGCCGTTTTCCACATACACCAGAGGCAGAGTCACACCGCCCGGCCTTGTTCCTTTTGAAAATAAAGCAGGGGTGTGTTTTAAAGATTTCCATCCATCTTGGTAATGCCCTTTTAAGGTGGAGTTTTTTACTTTACAGATTGGAACTTGAAAATCATGAGTTTCAACCCTGACCCCCTCTTTGTGGTAATAATCGGCCATATAATCGCTGGCCTTCCGCAACTCTTTCGTACCTGCTAGCCTTTGCC
>CAUEYG010000182.1 GCA_959021945.1 uncultured Eubacteriales bacterium
TTGCTGATGCCATGAGAAAGCCTGACGGCACTTACAGAACATATGATGAAATGGTTGCGGAAGGAATTCCGACAAGATACAACGGAGACTGGGCTACAGTAGACGAATACGACTACTTCTACGACCTAGACCCTAACGATGGAAGCGGTAACCCTACTTACACCTATACATATGCTCTCTTCCTGGCAGAAGTTGATGTAGAAGCAGCAACAGGAAAGACTACATGTACTGGTATGACTTGCGTTTACTGGATCGGAAAACCTGGCAACATTCAGGCGGTAGAAGGACAGATCAACGGCGGTATTTCCCACTCCATCGGATTTGCCCTCAGTGAAAACTACGATGATCTTAAGAAACATTCCAATATGTTTGGTGCAGGCGTGCCTTACATTAAGGATGTTCCTGATAAGCTGGTTTCCATTGATGTGGGCGGTTCTGACCCAAGAGGTCCTTTCGGTTCCTCCGGAGCTTCCGAAGCGTTCCAGTCCTCTGACCACATGGCAGTAATCAATGCCATTAACAATGCAGTAGGCGTAAGAGTGTATGAAATTCCGGCAACACCTGCAAAGATCAAGGCAGGAATGGATGCTCTTGCTAAGGGAGAACCTAATCCGAACGTGCCAGAAGCATACTTCTTGGGCTCTGACCTTTATGATGCCATTGAGGAAATTAAAAATAATCCGCTCAGCCCTTCAAAACCTGAAAACCTGGAATTCGGTTCACTGGGTAAAGAAGGCGTTCAGTGGAAATAACAACACGGTGAATCTGAAAAAGAGACATTTAACTGCGGAGCGTGCGATGATTTGCACGCTCCGTTCTATACTTTGTAAAAACATGAATGATTTCCCCCAAAAGTGGTATATGATGAATAGAACCAAGACAAGATCCAGGTGGCAGCATTTAGGATTGGAGGAGAAAAAATGCAAAATTATTATAAACAATTTGATGCATGCAGAGAGAGGGATATTCCGTCCTGTGCTGATGCATGTCCATTTAAAATAGATATTCTCACAATACAGGATCGAATTGCCAAGGGACGTTTTAACGCAGCCTATAAATCCATTCGAGACTGTGTTGTTTTTCCGGGTATTGTATCAGAACTTTGTCCTGCTTATTGTCAGGAAGTATGTATACGGAAGATCGTCGATACACCGGTACAGATCAAACTTATGGAAAAGGCCGTAGTTGCCGGCGCCATACGCAAAACTCCTAATAAATATAATCTTCCTGCCAGCAAAAAAAATGTGGCAGTAATTGGAGCAGGGCTTTCCGGCATGGGATTTGCCTTTCGTATGGCTTCAAAAAAATATCCAGTAACCATCTTTGAGAAAAAGGAAAAAATCGGAGGACATCTGGCGGAACTCATGGACGAGTCCGTATATATGGCTGAGTTTGATTTGCAATTTAAAAACGAAACCTATGATCTGAGGCTCAATTCTCAGATTGATGATATACACAAGCTGTGCAAACAAGGAGAAGGTCAGGGAGAGCCGGATACACAGGAGACCTTTGATATCGTCTATGTTGCAACAGGAAAAGGCGGAAATACGTTTGGGATACCTTTGCCTAATCAAAACCATGATGAGACAGGGGCAGGAAATGGGAATACCGGCGGTTATATGCTGATAGGTGAAACGGCTGTCTTTATTGGCGGTGAAGTGTGTGGCAAAGATTTGATGCATGCTTTGGCTGACGGTATCAACATTGCGACATCTGCAGAGGGATTTTTAAAAGCAAAGAAACTGGACTATCCAAAACAGACAGCCCCTACAGGCTGTGTTCCTAATGAAGACAAGCTGGTGAATACGCCTGGGGTGATTCCAAAGGAGGGAACGATTTTTACCCAAGAGGAATGTATGGCAGAGGCGGAGCGCTGTATTCGCTGTCAGTGCGATGCTTGTGTTAACCAATGCGATCTTGTTTCCTATTTTGAGAAAATGCCAGTGAAAATGCGAGATGAGATATTCCTGTCCTGCAAACCGGCAGGCTCCCTTGTTCATAAATCTCCGGCGCGAAAATATGTAGCCGCCTGTACCATGTGCGGCCTGATGACAGAAGGATGTCCGGAACATATTGATCTTTGCGGTATGGTAAAATACGCAAGACATAAAATGCATGATGCTGATAAAGTTCCGGCAGCCTACAGACAATATTTTATGCGGGATATGGCCTTTGCCAATGGAGAACATGCAGCGTTAAAAAGGACCATAGGCAGCAGCGGCAAGTACGCTTTCTTTCCCGGATGCAACCTGGGAGCTTTGAATCCGGATTATGTTTTAAAACCTTATCAATGGCTGCTTGAAAAACATCCGGACACCTCTTTGCTATTAAGATGCTGCAGCGTACCGGTAGATTGGGATGGAAACAGTCAAAAGCATGAGGAGGAATTGGAATCCCTCAAACAAGACTGGATGGATTTGGGAAAGCCTATTTTGATCATGGCCTGTATTTCCTGTCAAAAGCACTTTGATGAATATCTGCCGGAAATTGAAACCATTTCCTTATATGAAATACTGGAGCAATGGGGATTTGAGTCAGGCGGAGCCCTTGGAGGGGGCCAGGATGAACCTTATGCTGTCTTTGATCCCTGCTCTGCGCGAAACAGACAGGAATTACAAGCATCTGTGAGAAAGTTGATTTCAATTGCCGGAATCACTGCCCGGGAGCTGCCCAAAGGAGATCAGCATGGATGCTGCGGATTTGGGGGCATGGGAAATATTGCTGCCCCAGACTTTTCAGAGTATGTGGCTCGTCAGCGAATTGAGCTGAGCCAGGACCCCTATGTTGTGTATTGCTCAAACTGTAAAGATATTTTCTGCGACAGAGGCAAAAAGACGGTGCACATCCTGGACCTTCTCTTTGACATTGACCCTGAGGGAGCGAAATCTCAGCCTGATGTGACCCAGCGGAGAATAAATCGTGTTACTTTAAAAAAGCGGCTGCTGAAAGAAATTTGGAAAGAAGAACCGGAAATGAAAACATATGAAAGTGAATATCCGCTTGTTATGAGCGAGGAAGTAAGGGCAAAGGTAAATAAACAAAAAATTCTTGAAGAAGATATTTGTGCTGTTATTGATTATGCCCAAGCCACAGGCAGGAAAACCCTTGATCCACAAACAGGGCATTACAAAGCATATAAAGAAATTGGCTATATTACATGTTGGGTGGAATACAGCCCTTTGGAGCAGGGGTATGAAATACACAATTTGTATACCCATAGGATGAAAATAGAATTGGAGGCTGTCTGGAATGGAAGAAAAACAGAAACTGATATGTGATCGGTGTAAGATAGAGCTGGAAGAATTGGACGCGCAGTTTTCCTACTTGGGAAAGAGTTTTCGCCATAAGGTCAGCAGATGTCCCAAGTGCGGGCAAATCTGCCTTTCCGAAGATTTAGTGACAGGCAGGATGAGCGAAGTGGAGTCTATGATGGAGGATAAGTAATGAGTAATTTTTATGCCAGAATATGCGATAAGGGTCATGTGAATATCACTTATAGGAGAGCGGGAAAAGAGGAGCATTGCCAGGAATGCGGGGCTCCTCTTATGGATTCCTGCCCTCAGTGCGGCAACCTTATAAAACAGTGGCACTATTACGGCATGGTGTACCTGACTCCAAAAAATCTAAAGTTCCAGCGGCCGGATTGCTGTACAAAATGCGGTTATGTGTTTCCCTGGGCAAAGGAAGAATCCGATTAAAGATTTTTCATTATGTAAGTTGTGAGAATAGCGATGAATTGTGAGACCGTTGGCTTTCCCGTTTCCTGCCCATTGGTAAACTGGGACATAAATTGGGGATTTTGGGCCCATGCTGTGTGAATCACTGTCCTGATATTTCTTTCAACGCAGAGTGCTGTGGTATTGTAATGGCTTGCTACTTCCGGATAGAGACGCTTTGTAACAAGGGAAAGACGTTCAATATCTTCTACAGCAAGGAGAACTGCGTATGAAACGTAAAAAAATCCAGTGTAGTTTGCTGTAATGCCAAGACGGCCAAGCAGCTCGTGTATTTTTGTAATCATGTTTTTGACTCCATTAATAATATTAATTCTTGAAATAAAGATGCGAATTTAACTTTTTTTCCGTCAGGAAGGTTGGAAATAATATCAATAGTCTCTAATAAGAGCATGATATTTTTTAACTGCCCCTCCGAATAGGAACAGGACAGGAGAACTAACGGATCTATTTGAAGGCGTTCAGCAATAAGTTCCACCGTGTCCATTCGAGGATTTCCATTTCCTTTGAGCAGTTCCTGCATAGAAGAACGTGAAACTCCCAATTCTTCTGAGAACTCAGAAATGGATTGGTTGCGGCTAGCCCGGATGGCGTTCATCATATTTGACAAATTTTTTTGTAATGTCACAAAATATCACTCCCTTCTTCCATAATACGGGAGGCGGAAAAGAAAATACAGTTTGTTAAGTTGGAATTCTGTACCTTTATAACGGCAGGCAGCGGAGAAAAACCTGCCAATATAGATGATAGAGATATTCTGTAAAAAGGCACGGGTATTTACATGAAAATGCATGTAAAGGTATGAAATGACAAGGAAAAGCAAAGGATGCCCAGCAGCAGTCAAAGGACTAAAAAAGATAAAAAATAAGCCCCCGCAAGTGAATCTGAAAGGTTGATCTTGCAGGGGCTTTTTGGTGTGCTGAAAACCTTATAGCTTTTTATCTTGGGAGAGGCCTTACACATAATAAAATAGGCCCCAGGCGTTAACCTGCGACCGAAAAAGTACAAATAATTATCAACGTATTCTTGAATCCCGAGACCAGTTAGAGCATGGAAAAACAATCGAAAAAACAGACGAGGATCTGGGAATATGAAAA
>CAUEYG010000183.1 GCA_959021945.1 uncultured Eubacteriales bacterium
CAGAAGCGCCGAAGACCAACACCATAGATCTAAACGGCGAAGGCATGGGTATTGCGATTGGCAATATTTTTGGGGATATGATGCCGCAAAAGAAAAAATCCAAGAAAGTCAGAGTCAAGGATGCCAGAAAAATTTTACGGGAAGAAGAAGCCCAGAACTTGATCGACATGGATCAGGTTGTAGAAGATGCCCTTCACAATGCGGAGCAGAATGGAATTATCTTTATTGATGAAATTGACAAAATCGCATCTGGTTCCAGCTACCGCTCGGGAGCAGATGTTTCAAGAGAAGGGGTACAGAGAGACATTTTGCCGATTGTAGAGGGAAGTGTAGTCAATACAAAGCATGGGCCTGTCAAAACGGACCACATTTTATTTATTGGCGCAGGCGCTTTCCATACGGCTAAGCCTACAGACCTAATTCCAGAGCTGCAGGGGCGTTTTCCAATTCGGGTGGAGCTTGAGAATTTAGACAGAGAAACTTTTTTAAAGATTCTCACTATCCCGGAAAACGCACTGATCAAGCAGCATAAAGCATTGCTGGAGACAGAAGGTGTGGAAATTGAATTTACAGAGAATTCTATTGAAGAAATCGCTACAATGGCCTTTCTCATGAATGAGCAAACGGAAAACATTGGAGCCAGAAGACTGCACACAATTTTGGAGAAACTTTTGGAGGATATTTCCTTTAATATTCCGGACATGGAAGAGGAAAAATTAGTAATTGATCAGGAATATGTGAAAGAGAAATTTATGGAAAAAATTCATCCTGAGGATATAGACCGGTTTATTTTATAAACATTCAGGGGAATTGGAGTACAAACTCTAAAACGAAACAAGTTAGTAAAAAAAAGAACTGCAGAATGTGCAAGTTAGTTGAAATTTTCTGACATAGAAAAACTTTTTCGAAAACTCAAAAAATGAGTTGTCAAGTTTGAAAAAAACAGATATAATACCATTATCAATCAGAAGGTTGGAATGTTGCATAATCATTAAACTAGTTGCAGGAGGAGAGATATATGGAAAAACAGATTTTGACCAAAGTACGAAAGCTAAACTGGGTTCTTCAGGAAAGTGTGGCGGGGGCATTTTCATTTAGTGAACTATGTGGAATCATGAGTGATCTGATGGATGCCAACGTTTACATCGTTAACAGAAAGGGAAAAGTAATCGGAGTAAATTACAAGATTAAATCAGATAGCTCCACGATTGCCGATCCTGAGACCGGAATTGAAAAGTTTCCAATCGAATACAACGAGGCTCTGCTTAAGGTCACTACTACTCAAGCAAATTTGACCGCAGAGGAAGCGCTGAAGATTTTCAAGTATGATTACGATACTTCGGACAAGCTTCATACCATTATTCCAATTTTAGGAGGGGGTCAGAGATGGGGGACACTGATTCTTACCAGGTATGCTCCTGAATTCAATGATGAGGACCTGGTTCTTGGCGAATATGGCGCAACCGTTGTAGGGTTGGAAATTCAAAGACGAAAAGCTATTGAAGAGGAAGAGGAAGCGAGACAGAGGGCTGTGGTACAAATGGCTATCGGAACCCTTTCCTATTCGGAAATTGAGGCTGTACAGCAAATCTTTGCAGAACTAAAAGGAAATGAAGGCTTGCTGGTTGCAAGCAAGATCGCAGATCGGTCGGGAATTACCAGATCGGTCATTGTTAATGCGCTCAGAAAGCTGGAGAGCGCGGGAGTTATTGAGTCACGTTCCTTGGGCATGAAAGGTACTCACATTAAGATCATTAACTCCAAATTTAACGAAGAATTAGAAAACCTCAATATTTAGTTTGTAAATTTCAGAAAAGAAGCACAAAACACCTGCAGCATTCATAGATTAGTGGATGGTGGAGGTGTTTTTTATGAAAATGAGAAAGAGACAGAATCAAAGACGACCTATGGTATTGCTCCTGTCTCTTTTTTTGCTTTTCATCGCCTTTACAACGTGGGGAGCATGGTTCCTCAATACTACAGTTGAACCCACTCTGGCAGAGCTGGGAAGAATGCGCGCCAGGAGTATGGTTACTAGGATGGTTACCAAAGCCATCAATGACCAATTTCATGAAGAAGAGGATACGGAAAAGCTGATTACCCGCAAAACCAATGCAAAAGGTGAAATGGAAATGCTCCAGGCCAATACAAAAGCCATTAATCTGCTTATTACAGAAATTTCCAAAGAACTGCAGCAGGAATATCAGAATATGAAGCCTGATATTATAGAAGTCCCTATAGGTGCTCTTTTAGGCAGCGAAATTATTTCTCAGACCGGGCCAAAAGTAGATTTAGAAGTTATTCCCCTCAGCGTCTCGGGCATGGACTTTAAAACGGAATTTGAGACTCAGGGAATCAATCAGACAAAATATAAAGTTTATATTACATTAAAAAGCCAGGTTAAAGTGCTGGCTCCCTTTTCTTCAACTACCTTTGATATGTCCAGCACAATCCTAATCGCCGAAGCAGTGATCCTTGGAACTGTTCCGCAAAACTATGTAGAAGTGCCGAAAGAAGATATTCTTGATGTTACATAGAAGCAAAGTGTAGCATAAAGTACAGAACCTGTGGTAATATAGGACTATGGTAAAATTTAATGAAAACAATGAAATAATATGCAAGGAAGAGTATAGGGCCATTTTAGTGGGCCTGCAGCTCAACGAAGACATCTCTTACTCTATGGAAGAGCTTTCCGGCCTGGCGGAGGCAGCGGACGTCATTGTGATGGGACAGATGGTTCAAAATCTGGAGCGAGCTAATTCTGCTACGCTCATTGGCAAAGGAAAGGTGGAAGAACTGGCAGAAATGTGTAGGGCCATGGAAGCAGATACTGTTATATTCAATGAAGAGCTTTCCGGTATGCAGCTTCGAAATTTGGAAGAGGCCCTATCTGTAAGAGTGATCGATAGAACGATTTTGATTCTGGACATTTTCGCAGCCAGGGCCACTTCAAAAGAAGGAAAACTGCAGGTAGAACTGGCTCAGCTGCAATACAGGATGCCGCGGCTCACAGGGTTTGGGAGGAGCTTGTCCAGGCTGGGCGGCGGAATCGGAACAAGGGGTCCGGGTGAGAAAAAGTTAGAAACTGACCGCAGACATATTTCCAGAAGAATGGATGATATTAAAAAGGAACTGGGGCAGATCAAAAATACGCGCAGCGTACAGCGTTCTCAGAGAGAAAAGGCGGGAATACCGGTGGTGGCGCTGGTGGGCTATACAAACTCAGGAAAATCCGCCCTTATGAACCGGCTGCTGGCCATGTCGGAAAAAGAGGACAAGGCGGTTACAGAACAAAATATGCTGTTTGCAACGTTGGATACACAGCAAAGGAGCATCCGCCTGGACCGTAATTGTGAGTTTATACTCATTGATACTGTAGGCTTTGTCAGCAAGCTGCCGCATGGTCTGGTCCAAGCTTTTAAAGCTACCTTGGAAGAAGTTACGTATGCGGATTTGCTGTTGCATGTGGTAGATGTTTCTTATGAGAATTATGATTTTCATATTGATGTAACAAATCAGGTCATAGAGGAATTAGGTGCAGGAGGCAAAGCCAAGATTATGGTCTACAATAAAGTTGACCTGGTGTCCCAGATCCCCTTTGATACTACGGGCTGTGATTCCATCTTTGTATCTGCAAAGCAAGGAGATCATATTGACGATCTTTTGCACATGGTCCGAGAAAAAATCTTTTCATCCAGAGTAAGCGCTCAGCTGCTCATCCCCTACAGTCGGGGTGATCTTTCTTCTTACTTGTGTGAAAAAGCAGCGGTGTTATCCATGTCTTACCAGGAGGAGGGAACCCTTTTCCAAGTAGAATTAGAAAAAGCTGATTACAATAGGTTAAAAGAATATGATACAGTATAAAACAGTAACGCAAGAAGCACAGGCAGAGCAAGTTATTGAGAAATCCAGATTTATTGCTCATGTAAAGCCTGTGGAAAACAGAGAGGAGGCAGAGGCATTTATAGCAGCTGTCCGTTCTTCTCATAAGGGAGCGACTCATAATGTGCCTGCCTTTGTGATTGGCCATGGCTTTCAGCTGCAATGGGCCAGTGATGACGGGGAACCTCAAGGCACATCGGGAGCACCAATTGTACAGATGCTTGTGAAAGAGGGCATTACAAATATCGCGGTAGTAGTGACCCGCTATTTTGGCGGAATAAAGCTGGGGACCGGCGGATTGGTAAGAGCCTATACCAGCAGTGCCAGACTGGGAATTGAAAAGGCTGGAATTTGCCAAGTGAGAGAGATGGCAGTGCTCCGCTTTAAGATGGATTATTCCTTTTTAAATAAAATACAAAGCCTTGCCCAGCAGGAAGGCTTGTTTTCCATTGAAGATGTTATTTACGAAGAACTGGTCACACTCCAGGTTGCATCAGAGGTGGAAAATAAAGACAAAGTTAAAACCCTTTTTGCAAATCTAACTTCAGGAAGCGCAGTGCTCATAAGTGAAAACACTGCCTTGACAAAAACTGCACTATAAATTTGAAAAAATTGATTGACACAAAAGAATTGCTGTGCTAATATATAAAAGCTTCAACTGTTCCAAGGTAGCTCAATGGTGGAGCAACCGGCTGTTAACCGGTAGGCTGTGGGTTCGAGCCCCACCCTTGGAGCCAATCGGAAACTTGCTTTTTATCAAGGGGCGAGAACCCGAGAGGGCGTAAATCGCCGGTGACGATTTACGCGCGCAGCAGTGCAGCGCACGGCGGAGCGGATTCAGCTTGCACAGCAAGCGTGAGCCCCACCCTTGGAGCCAATCGGAACCTTGCTTTTATCAAGGGGCGAGAACCCGAGAGGGCGTAAATCGCCGGTGACGATTTACGC
>CAUEYG010000184.1 GCA_959021945.1 uncultured Eubacteriales bacterium
CGTCCGGCTGTTCTCTAAGCGCCAAATATTCCTGATAGGCTGCTTCTCTTTGTCTCCGTTTTTTTATAGCTTCTTTTTCTTTGTTTCGGCTTTGGAAAATCTGATTCGTTTCTTCCCATCCGTCATAGGAACGGGTATCACGGCTGCTATCCCTTCCGCCGTTACTGTATTTGTCCGATCTCATACGTACTCTCCTTTTACTGTAGCGGAAATTTATTATAGCAATAAATGGCTAAAAAGGCAATACTGTCAATGCGCCCCTAGATACGCTTTGCTTTTATCGAAGAATAGCTGCTGTACACACGCTTTCCTCCCGCCTTTTTATAGGCCCTGATCTTATAACGATACTTTTTCCCTTTTTTCAAGCCTTTATTCACGTGTTTGCCTGCTGTGCTCTTTTTTGTTTTGATCAGCTTCCACCTACTGGAAACGCCTGTGCTCCTGTATATTTGATAGCCATTTACCTTAGGAAGTTTTTTCCATATCAGGGTAACAGATGTGCCTTTTTTCTTTAAGGTAAGGCCAGGTTTAGCCGGTTTAGCGCGATGTGCCTTTGCCAAGACCGCTTCACTATAGTAACGCTTTCCTTTAACGCTGCGGTAGGAATAGATGCGGTAAGAATAGGTCTGACCCGGCTTTAAGTCAGTGTCTTTCCATTTGGTTATTCCCACATTTTTCACGGTTTTTACATTCTTGTAAGTTCCTGCCGGAACCGTTTTGCGCTGAATAATATAGCCTTTCGCACCTTCAGCTTTCTTCCAGGAAAGGCCGATTGATTGGCAGTCAATGCTTTTACACCTTAATGCGCTTACTTTCCTTGAACCCGATGGTTTTGAAACTGCTGTGCTGCTGAAATCACTGAACACCTTTTTTCCATCTTCAGAAGTGCCAAGGGCCTGTATCTTATAATAATAATTTTTGTTATAAGAGCATTTATGGTCCTGCCAAAAGGAAACAGAACGCTTTTTGATGGTTTTTATTTTTTCATAAGCTCCATCTTTTTCTGTGGCTCGATAAATGGCATATCCGTTTCCCTTAGGTATCGAGTTCCATGAAATCTTTATAGAACTGGCTCCCGCTGACTCTGCCTTGGCTTTAGGCGCTTCCAATGCTTGGGTATTTTCCTTTACAATTCTGCCTGCTGCAGCGGCCACAGCTCTGTAAGCGTTTACATTTCCGTATCCCGTATAAATATCATATCCCGGAGTATACAGATCTGTTGCTGTAGAGCAAAGCAGATTTTTTACTTCTGACGCCTTTAAGTTCGGATTCACATAGAGCATCAATGCCGCTACCGCCGCTACAGAAGGGGCTGCCATAGAAGTTCCCGATGCAGAGTAATAAGAGCCGTTAGGGCCGGTCGTATATACAAAGTGCCCCGGAGCAGAAAGATCTTTTTTCGGTCCGTAACCGGAATTGGGGGCCTTACATCTGCGGCTCCAAGCATTTGTATATTTTTGGGTATTAATCACACTGATCACGGATTTAAAATCAGAGGGATACCAGGCTCTGCTGTCACCTGTATTGCCTGCGGAACAGACAACTACTGCGTTTTTTTGATATACAGCTTTGTTGATGGCTTTTTTCAAAGCTTTATCCCTATGTAATCTTCCGTAAATATCCCTGTCCCCTTTGGTATGGCCAAGGCTCATATTAATTACCCGTGCACCCTGAGCACATGCATAGTTAATCCCTTTGATAATATCCTTTGTGGATGCATTCTTTTGAGACGTATAGCCTTCACGATCAAAGACATTGATGGCCATTAAGGAAATCAAGTCATTGTTGTTTCCTGCAGCAATGCCGGCAGCACCTATCTTGTTATTAGAGGTGGCTGCGATTACACCTGCAGTAGCTGTTCCATGGGAGTAATCCGGCGCTTCGTATTGTTTATATTGCGTTGATGGTCCTGTTACAGAAACGCAATGCTGGGCATCCATATTTTCCTGTAAGTCCGGATGCTGGTAGTCTGCACCTGTATCAATGGTCGCTACAATGATTTTATCCTTTTCGGTCCTGGTATTTTGCGGTTTGATTTCATCAATCAGATTCCACGCTTCAGGTACGTCCATGTAGTCAAAGTTCCACAGCTGCTCCTCAATGGGCTGATTATAAAAAAAGCGCTTAGAAGTTTTCTTTACTTCAGCGCTGCCAGTAACCGGATATATGCCGCAGACCATCACAAGCAGTGCTGTAAAAATTACAACATACCTTTGGCGAAATCCTCTTATTTTTCTTTTTTTCATAGATTTCCTTCCTTCCCTTATATTTACACTCACACTTATTAGTATGTTACCATTTCCAGCCTTTTCCGTCAAGAAAGGAAAGCTTTTTATCCCAAGAAAAAAACTGCCTTTTTTCGGCAGTTTTTCCTGTGTTTATTTTGCGTCTGCGTCTTCTTCCCACAGAGCGTCGTTGAACAATTTCCACATTTCACCGTACCCTTCGGATGCCGGTGTAACAGGTTTGGAAATCTTATTTTCCATGTCAATCTTAATCTTACCCTGCTTTGAAAAGAGCAGGATCCGAGTGCCCAAAACCAGTGCCTCCTGAATGTTGTGTGTAATGAAGATTACGGTAGCGTTCTCTTTTTCCTTGATACGCCACAATTCAGCCTGCAGTTTGTTTCTTGTCATGGCGTCCAAACTGGCAAAGGGCTCATCCATAAGAATAATCTTTGGGTTAAGGGCCAGCCCTTTGGCAATGGCGACCCTCTGCTTCATCCCTCCGCTGAGCTGGTGAGGGTAAAAGTCTCCGTATCCACTAAGGCCAACTAGTTCCAAATGTTCCTTTGTAATTTTTTCCAGCTCTTCCTTGTCGGTTATCCCGTTGATTTTCAAGGGATATTGAATATTTTTTTTCACCGTCTTCCAGGGGAACAGCTGATTAAAATCCTGGAATACCATGATCCGATCAATTCCCGGTTTTTCCACTTTATTTCCGTCTACCAGGATCTGTCCCTGGTAATCTTCAAATCCGGCAATGCAGCGGATCAATGTGGTTTTGCCGCAGCCTGACGGGCCCAAGATGCAAAGGAAATCGCCCTGATCAACAGTAAGGTTCAAGTTTTTTAAAATATCAGGTGAATCAGGGGCATCGTGATAATTCTTTGTCAGGCCCTTTACCTCTAAAAGTCTGCTCATCTTACCATCCCCCATTTCTTCACTGTATTTCTTTCAATTGTATGGAATACGCCATATTCAATGACAATACCGATAATGACAATGACGATCAATGCCGCAAATACGCCGGCAATATCTACATTGGTACGTTTCATAAAGATAAACCAGCCGATTCCTGCTCCGGAACCGGTTGTTCCAAAGATCATCTCAACGCTGATCAGACCGCGCCAGGCTCTGGCCCAGCCAACCCTCATACCTGATAATACATGGGTAAAGGCTGCAGGCAGATACACGCCTTTTACTAAGGCAAGGCCCTTTAGACCTATATTGCGGCCGCTTTCAACGTAAATGCGCGATACGGAATTAAAGCCATCCATAATGCTACGTGACATAGGCCAAAGGATAGAGTGGACCACAATAAAGATAATAGTGGCTTCACCGATTCCAAACCACATAATGGCCAGGGGCAGCAAGGCTACGCCTGGCAGCAAATCACAAATGGATACAATCAAATGGTAGATGGAATGAAAAATTTTACTGACTACAGCAAGGCTGGAAAAGATAAACGCCAGTATAATGCCGATAGCAAGCCCCTTTATAATCAATGACATGGAATAAAGGGTGTATGTCATCAGACTGTCATCCCGAAAGCCTTCAATAAAGCTTTGTCCAATTTCTTTCAAAGACGGAAACATGATTTCCGGAAACACCTGCATTTGGTAGACAAATTGCCAGGCTGCCAAAAAGCAGATAATAAATATAATTTGAGTTCTAGCTTCTTTCATTGTTTTTCCTTTTTACGCTTTCTCTTAATTTCCCTTTACATTGTCAAAGGCCAGATCACTGAATGTTTTCGGTCCTTCCTTTTCCAGGAACCCGTTTTCGTCCATAAAGGTGGCGCAATCCATAACACCCTTTGTTTCTGTTGAATAAACGCAGTCTTTATCATTGAGCCATTTGAGCATAGTCTTAGCATCAACGTCTTCGTTTCCACAGAGCATCTCCGCGGCCTCTTCTTTATTTTCATTGATAAAAGTAATGGCTTCATCCATTGCCTTTACTACTGCATCATAGAGCTCCGGGTTTTCCTCCTGCAGCTTGGTAGACGCCATTCCAACGATAAAGGAATTTCCGCTTGGCCATACGGACTGCAGGGCCTCTACTTCGGAAATACTATCCTCTTCTGCTTCTTTAAACACATATGGAGATGTAGTAACCTGACTGTCTACACTGCCTGACAGTAACGCCGTCATGCCGTCAGGATGCGCCATTGCTACAATATTGTTGTCCAGGGCATGAGCATCGCCTAACTGCTCTTTAGCAGCCATTGCCAGGAGAATATGCTGGAAGCTCCCGATATTCACCAACGCAATTTTTTCATCCTTTATATCTTTCAATGTTTTGATCTTGGAGTTATTTGTCATCATCTTATGAGGCTGAGCAGACATGTTGGAAAAGATCTTATAAGGAATGCCGCTTGTCACCCCTGTAATAGCAGGCCCCAGGCCCATAGCCCCCACGTCGATGCTGCCGGAAGCAAAGCCCTCATTAATGGCTGAGCCGGAGTTAAGGGTGGACCATTCGATTTCCACATTGTCGTAATACTTTTCAATAAGCTTTTTCTCCTTCATTACCTGAAGAGGCGCATAGGCCATACCATACGGGAATGCGATCGTAAGCTTTTCCTTCCTCCCGCCC
>CAUEYG010000185.1 GCA_959021945.1 uncultured Eubacteriales bacterium
TGCTCATGGCTATGGAACAGTCCTCAATCCACACATCATTAATGGTGGTATCTGCCATAACCAGAATGGCCGCGTCTGCACCTTTTAACATATCTGCTCCCTGTTCTCTGCAGTCAGACAATCTTTTCAGTGTCTCTTTATCTTGAACCACAAGGAATTCCCAAGGTCTGAGATTCTTTGAAGTAGGAGAGAGAAGCCCTGCCATTAAAATGGTTCTCAGCTTTTCCTCAGGTATTGGCTCCATCGTATAGTTACGGATACTGCGCCTCTGTGTCAGTTTTGTTATCATGATTGCTGCTCCTTTTTATTTTTAATCAGTATATCATTTTATTGTCCATTTTTCCATAGTCTTCTCGTATACGCCATTTGTATTGTCCCTATATCAGCAATCATCCCAAACAAAGTAACGGCAGAGATTTCTCCCTGCCGTCTTATTTTATGCGTAAATGTTATTCTCCGCAGCTTTCTTAAATTAAAAGCACAAATTACTTATCCGCTCTACTGTTAATCGCTGCCTGTGCTGCCGCAAGTCTTGCAATTGGCACTCTGAACGGTGAGCAGGATACATACTGGAGCCCAATATTATGGCAGAATTCGATAGATTTTGGTTCACCGCCATGTTCGCCGCAGATACCAAGCTTAATGTTTGGTCTTGCAGCTTTTCCCTTTTCTACTGCCATTTTCACTAATTGGCCTACACCCGTCTGATCAATTGACTGGAACGGATCTTCATCAAAGATACCTTTATCTTTGTATTCCTTAATAATTTTGCCAGTGTCATCTCTGGAGAACCCAAAGGTCATCTGAGTCAAGTCATTTGTTCCAAAGGAGAAAAATTCCGCTTCTTCTGCAATCTCATCAGCAGTTAGCGCAGCTCTTGGAATTTCGATCATAGTACCGATCAGATAATCGAATTTGACGCCTTCTCTTTCCATGACTTTTTCCACTGTTTTAACTACAGTAGCCTTCACATCTGCCAGTTCTTTTTTCATGCCTACCAGAGGAATCATGATTTCAGGAACAATCTCAAGCCCCTGTTCTTTCCTCACTTCGATTGCAGCCATGATAATAGCTTCTGCCTGCATTTCTGCAATTTCAGGATATGTTACAGCAAGACGGCATCCACGGTGTCCCAGCATTGGGTTAAATTCATGTAATTCTTCTGTTTTCTTAGCAAGCTTTTCATACGGTACATTGATCTGCTCTGACAACTGTTTGATTTCTTCATCTGTATGAGGCAGGAATTCATGAAGAGGCGGATCCAAAAGACGAATTGTTACCGGTCTGTCTCCCATAGCTTCATAGATGCCTTTAAAGTCACCTTTCTGGTATGGAAGCAGGAAGGACAGAGCTTCTCTTCTTTCTTCTTCTGTATCTGCCAGAATCATTCTTCTAACAGCCGGAATTCTTTCATCCTCAAAGAACATATGCTCTGTTCTGCAAAGGCCGATTCCCTCTGCGCCAAACTCAACAGCCTGTTTCGCATCTCTTGGATTGTCAGCATTGGTTCTTACTTTCAAAGTACGGATTTCATCCGCCCACTGCATGATAGTACCAAAATCTCCCGACAGTTCAGGAGGGACAGTTTTCACCTGACCTTTAATAACATCGCCGGCAGTGCCATCCAGTGAAATATAGTCACCTTCTTTAAATGCTTCTCCGCCAATTGTCAGAGTCTTTGCTTCTTCATCTACTTTGATTTCTGCACATCCGGACACGCAGCATTTTCCCATTCCTCTTGCTACTACTGCCGCATGAGATGTCATGCCTCCTCTGGCAGTAAGGATACCTTCAGCCGCAACCATGCCTGCCAAGTCTTCCGGAGAAGTTTCCAGTCGTACCAGAATTGCCGGATTGCCGTTTTCAACAGCTGCAACTGCATCAGCAGCGTTAAAATAAATTTTACCAGTTGCAGCTCCCGGTGAAGCAGGGAGTCCTTTTGTCAGTTTCGATGCAGCTGCTAGTTCTGCTTCATCAAATTTAGGATGAAGCAGCTGGTCGATCATAGCAGGTTCCAATCTGGTAACAGCAGTTCTCTTGTCGATCAACCCTTCTTTTTCCATATCTACAGCAACTTTTACTGCTGCAGCTGCCGTTCTCTTTCCGTTTCTTGTCTGCAGCATAAAGAGTTTATTTCTTTCTACAGTAAACTCCATATCCTGCATATCTGTATAATGGTTTTCAAGCAACTCCGAGATTCTGGTAAATTCTTTATATACTTCTGGGAAGGCTTCCGCCATTTCTGCAATTGGCTGCGGAGTACGGATACCCGCTACTACATCTTCACCTTGAGCATTTACGAGAAATTCGCCGAACAGTTTTTTCTCGCCGTTAGCCGGATTTCTTGTGAAAGCTACGCCGGTTCCAGAAGTATCTCCCATGTTTCCAAATACCATAGACTGCACGTTTACAGCAGTTCCAATGCTTCCTGGAATATCATTTAACTGCCTGTAAAGGATGGCTCTGTCATTATTCCAGGAACGGAATACAGCCATTACGGCCTCCATCAGCTGGTCTTTTGGTTCCTGTGGAAATTCTCTTCCCATTTCAGCCTTAACTAGTTTTTTATAGTCGGCGATAATATCCTGCAAATGTTCTGTGGTCAAGTCTACGTCAAACTCACAACCTTCTTTTTCCTTTTTGGAGTCAAAGATTTCATCAAACTTTGTTTTTGCAATTTCCATTACAACATCGCCGAACATCTGGATAAATCTGCGGTAACTGTCATAAGCAAATCTCGGATTTTCAGTAAGCTTTGCAAGCCCTTCGACCGTATTATCATTGAGTCCCAAATTTAAAATGGTATCCATCATTCCAGGCATAGAAATCTTAGCGCCGGAACGTACTGATACAAGCAGCGGGTTTTCCACACTGCCAAACTGTTTTCCGGTCACATTCTCAAGATCAGAGAGTTTCTCAAAAATGTCAGCTACAATATCATCTGCAATGGTCTGATTTTCTTCGTAATAGCGGTTACACGCCTGAGTGGTGATGGTAAAACCAAATGGCACAGGAAGACCAATTTTCGTCATTTCTGCAAGATTAGCGCCTTTTCCGCCCAACAGATCTTTCATATCCTTTGAGCCTTCATTGAATGAGTAAACAAACTTTTTCTTTTCCACTTTTTTATCTCCTTGCTTAAAATATTAATCTTTCTTCTATATAGCTTTTAACCTGTTTTACAGGAATTCTAACTTGATCCATTGTATCTCTGTCGCGAATAGTCACACAGCCATCCTCTGCTGTATCAAAGTCAACACAAATGCAGAACGGCGTGCCAATTTCATCTTCTCTTCGATAACGCTTTCCAATAGAGCCGGCGGCATCGTAATCTACATTAAAATATTTGGACAGTTCCTCATGAATGGGCTCTGCTACAGGAGCCAACTTTTTTGCAAGAGGCAGTACAGCAGCTTTGAAAGGCGCCAAAGCAGGATGAAAACGCATTACAGTTCTTACATCCTCTTTTCCCTTGCTGTCCGTCAATACTTCCTCATCATAGGCATCTACAAGAAATGCCAGAGCCACACGGTCAGCCCCAAGTGAGGGCTCAATACAATAAGGCACATATTTTTCATTTGTTTCCGGGTCCATATAATTCATTTCCTGACCGGAGTGTTCAATATGCTGTTTCAAGTCAAAGTCAGTCCGGTCTGCAATTCCCCATAGTTCTCCCCAGCCAAATGGGAACAAGTATTCAATATCTGTAGTGGCATTGCTGTAATGGGAAAGCTCTTCTTTATCATGATCACGCAAACGAATGTTTTCTTCTTTCATTCCAAGAGCTTTCAAGAAGTTCACGCAGTAATCCTTCCAATAAGTGAACCATTCCAGGTCAGTACCTGGGGCGCAGAAAAATTCCAGTTCCATCTGTTCGAATTCTCTGGTTCGGAAGGTGAAATTTCCCGGTGTAATTTCATTTCTGAAAGACTTTCCGATTTGAGCAATGCCAAAAGGTATTTTTTTTCTGGAGGTTCTTTGTACATTTCTAAAATTCACAAAAATCCCCTGAGCTGTCTCAGGTCTTAAAAAAAGCTCCGATTTGGAATCTTCTGTTACGCCCTGAAAAGTTTTAAACATCAGATTGAATTGGCGGATTCCGGTGAACTCCGATTTCCCGCACTCAGGACATTTGATACCCTTTTCCTGGATAAAGGCTTCCATCTTTTCATCGGACCAGCCATCTACCGCAACATCATCCATTCCTTCTGCTTTTAAATACTCTTCGATTAGCTGGTCAGCACGAAATCTGGATTTACACGCTTTACAGTCAATCAAGGGGTCCGCAAATCCACCCACATGACCAGAGGCGACCCAGGTCTGAGGATTCATCAAAATCGCTGCATCCAGCCCTACATTGTACTTGGATTCCTGAACAAATTTTTTCCACCAGGCCTTTTTCACGTTGTTTTTAAACTCAACTCCCAGAGGGCCATAATCCCATGTATTTGCCAAGCCGCCATAGATCTCCGAGCCTGGATATACAAAGCCTCTGTTTTTGGCCAAAGCAGTAATTTTATCCATCGTCACTTCTTTCTTCATTGCTCTATACTACCTACCATTTCTTTATTTTATATCGTCAATTTTTTCATCTATTTTTTCTTTTATATCCTGCGCCTTATCTTTTAGATCATCAGTCAAATCTTCCACTGCATCTTCAATATCATCGGCATCTTCTGTAAAACAACTGGAAAAATCAATATCTTCTTTTTCCTTCTTTACCTTACTGATCGCATCAGAGGCTTTTGCTTTGGCATTCTGATAGATATCGGAGCTTTTTTCTTTCACATCCTGATAAAG
>CAUEYG010000186.1 GCA_959021945.1 uncultured Eubacteriales bacterium
AGGATCAGGGAGACCTCCTTATTACATTTAAAGCCACAGCTTACGGACAGACAAGATATAAGTATGTAAAAGGAAAAGAATCCCGGGAAAAAATCCAGTGAACCAGAAAGGAGGGACGACTGTCAAGTCGGCGCCAGTTCTCTTTTTTTAAAAAATATTGACAATAGTTTAATAATATATTAATATAACTATTATAAAAATTATTTATAAAATAAAGATGTTTATGCAATGGGAGGAAATAATTATGAAGATGATGGATGTTATGGATGAATCCACAGGAAAAGTTGTGGGCAGCGTACCTCATTACGATGGTGCTGAAATCGCAGAAATGGTTGACAAAGCTTTTGAGGCACAGCCAAAATGGGAGAAGGTTCCTCTTTTCGAAAGAGGACAGATTCTATATAAATTCTGTGATTTAATCGACCAACACAGAGATGAAATTGCTCTGGCAATGTCAAATGATATGGGTAAGCCCATCTTACAATCAAGAGCCGAAACTACATATGCAGCCGAAATCGGAAGAGCCAATATCGAAGTAGGCAAGCATCTGTACGGTCAGGTACTTCAGGACAGCAGTGAAGGTTATGAGGACCATGTGGTTCTGGTAAGGCATGAAGCCTTGGGCGTAATCGCAGGAGTCATCCCATTTAATTATCCTGTAGAGCTGACCATTCAGAAGGTAGTACCTGCTTTGCTCATGGGAAATACCATGATCGTAAAAGCAGCCACTACAGCGCCTTGCAGCGTGAAGCTTTTAATTGATCTGGCTCATGAAGCAGGGGTTCCAAAAGAATGTCTTTTTTTCATTACAGCTGACAGAAAAGATTGTACCGACTATCTGCTGACAAATCCTAAGATCGCATGTATTGCAATGACAGGTAGCACAGCAGGCGGTACTGAGATGATGATCGATGCGGCTCCTACAGTGAAGAAAGTTGTCTTGGAATTAGGCGGAAATGATCCTCTGATTATTACCGAAGAAGTGGCTGATGATCCGGCTCAGATGGTAAAGGCCATCGAATGCCTGGGATGGGGCAGAATCATTGAGAACAATGGGCAGGTATGTGCGTCACCAAAGAGAACCATTGTACACGAAAAAGCAAAGGACGCCTTTGTTCAGTGCCTGCTCAAATTTCTTGAAGGCCTTAAGAGAGGACACGCTACTGATCCCGAAGCCGAACTAACAAGGCTGGTTTCCACCGAGGCTGCAAAGAGAGTCGAGGCCCAGATACAGCATACTGTTGACCAGGGAGCCAAGGTTATTTATGGAGGTAAAAGAAACGGCTGCGTCATGGATGTAACGGTTCTGGATAATGTGACAAAAGATATGGACGTTGCCAAAGACATGGAAATTTTCGGACCTGTTGTTCCTATCATTACCTTTAAGACAGATGAAGAAGCCGTTGAAATTGCTAACCAGAGCAAGTACGGACTCAGCGCATCTGTCATTACACAGGATCTTAAGAAAGCATGGTACTATACAGAACATATTGAATCATCGGCCGTATGGGTAAACGGCTCAAGCGCTTTGAGACATAATGACCAGCCTTTCGGAGGATGCAAGGGAACTGGTATAGGCAATGAAGGTGCAGGATACTCATGTGCTGAGTTTTCAAGACTTAAGACTTATGGATTCTGTGATGTATCCCCGAAAGAAAACCTTTACAAACATGAAGACGGCATGGGAGACTTCCTGGCCTTTGACAGATATACTTCAGAAGTAAGAAAGCTGGCTGAGGATATTATCAAAAAGTAGCTGCATACAATATTTACGGTTTATGAATGAGAAAAGCCTGACTGTCATTGGTCGGGCTTTTCTAAAAAAGAAAGATAGGAGGCAAAGGGAATGAGCAGAAAGATACTGGTTTTGGAGGCAAGCCCCCGCAGGAATGGAAACAGTGACAGGTTGGCAGCTGCCTTTATAAAAGGAGCCGAAGAAATAGGTAATCGGATAACAGTCATAAAAACGACAGAGCTGGAGATTGGGGGATGCAAAGCCTGCAATGGATGTTGGAACCACGGGGGAAACTGTATTTTCAAAGACGGAATGGCAGTCATACAAGAGGAACTTGAAAAAGCTGATGTGCTGGTGGTATCCACACCTCTTTACTGGTCCATGGTTCCATCTGAGCTGAAGGCTGTTATAGATAGAGTTTATCAGTATGATCCCACCCATGGCGGAAAACATCTTGCCATTAGAGAGGCGGTACTCCTCGCATGTGGAGAGACGGAAAACGAAAAGGACTTTGATATGGTGAAAAACTTTTTCAGAGGATTTGCCGAATTTAACGGAATGTGTGTGAAACATATGCTGGCAGTTCCAAAGGTTAATCAAAAAGGTGATATAGAGGGGAATCTGTCTCTGAAAGAGGCTGAAAATATTGGAAAAAGCCTATCTTAGAATAGCGGAGGTGTGAAAATGAGCTATATAAAGTTTGATAATAGCAGGCCTTATGACATCCTTTTTTTGGGACGGGTGGCCATAGATTTTAATCCGGCCTATAGTGATGCAGTGAGGGAAGGATTCAAACCCCTTAAAGACGTCCATTATTTTGAGAAATTTGTAGGGGGATCTCCCGCCAATACAGCAGTAGGGGTGAGAAAGCACGGATTGCAGGTGGGCTTTATAGGAAAAGTGTCAGATGATTTCTTTGGGGATTACGTGATCGATTACTTTAATGAGAGAGGCATTGACACTTCATGCATCAGTAAATGTACAGGGGGAGAAAAGCTGGGACTTACCTTTACGGAAATGCTGTCACCTAAGGAAAGCAGCATTCTAATGTATCGAAATTCCGCAGCGGATCTTAAGTTGGATGTTGCGGATATCGAGGAAGAATACATAAAGTCGGCAAAGTCCATTCTTATATCAGGAACAGCCCTGGCTGAAAGTCCTTCCAGAGAAGCGGCTCTAAAGGCTGGGATGTTGGCAAAAAAGAATAATACCAATATTATATTTGACATCGACTACAGAGCGTATAATTGGAAGAGCGATGATGAGATAGCAATCTATTATTCCATGGTTGCAAAGGAAGCCGATATTATTATGGGTTCCAGAGAAGAGTTTGATCTTACAGAAAGACTTATAGGTATGAATAAGACGGATGAGGAAAGCGCAGCTTATTGGCATAATCAGAACGCTAAAATTGTGGTGATAAAGCATGGGATGAAAGGATCGGCCGCATATACAAGAGATGGGGAAACGTTCAGTATAAAGCCGTTTCCTGTTGAGGCGAGAAAGGGGTTCGGCGGCGGAGACGGGTACAGTGCAGGGTTTCTGTATGGACTTTATCAAGGCTGGGATATTATGGACTGTCTTGAGTTCGGCAGTGCAGAGGCTTCTATGATGGTCAGGAGCAATAATTGTTCGGACAGCCTTCCCACAAGTGAAGAAGTAAGGCGCTTTATTGAAGAAGAAAAAAAGCTTTATGGAGAAATGATCGCAAGAACGTAGTATCTCAAGACATAGAATTCCAAGACATAGGATTTATGGGGGCATATGAAATGAGTCTGGTAAAAATGAGTGAACTTTTGAAAACAGCAGAAACAAAATGCATTGGACGAGGAGCCTTTAATGTTGGGAATATGGAAATGGTAAGAGGTGTCGTCAGGGCGGCAGAAGAACGGAATACTCCTGTGATTATGCAAATTGCAGAAGGCAGGCTTTCTCACTCCCCTCTCGAATTAATGGCTCCAATGATGGTAGAGGCGGCAAGAAACGCTAGTGTGGATATTGCTGTACATCTGGACCATGGGAAATCCATAGAAGTCATAAAGAAAGCGTTGGACTACGGTTTTACGTCAGTTATGTTCGATGGGTCAGGAATGGATTTTCAGCAAAATTTAGAGAGGACAAGGGAAATCGCAAAGCTTGCAGCAGAGTATGGGGCTGATACAGAAGGAGAGTTAGGAGTGGTTGGCGGAAGTGAGGATGGCGGCAAGGGAGAAAAAATAAGGTATACAGATCCCCATGAGGCGGCCAGGTTTTGCAAGGAAACAAAAATAGATGCGCTGGCGGTTGCCATAGGAAATGCCCACGGCAATTACACCCTAGAACCCAAACTCGCCTTTGGTGTGTTAAAGGAAATCCATGATAAGATTGACAAGCCTCTTGTTCTTCACGGCGGAACAGGCATTAGCGACCAGGATTACAAAAAGGCAATAAGCCTGGGAATAAGAAAGCTTAACATAGCGACGGCTAACCTAGACGGAATGGCGGCAGGCGCAAAAGAATATGTGCGCAACACTGAAAATGTAAACTTTTTCGGCCTCAACCAAGCCATGACTGAAAGTGTATATAGAATTGTGAAAAGATATATTGATGTCTTTCATGTAGAGCGGAGATAAAGGCAAAAGATAGTGCCTAGGCTGCCAATCCGCCTGTAGGGCGCCAGCTGGCCCGTGGGGTGCCAGCCCGCCTACAGGGTGCCCGGAATGCCGAAAAGTGTGCACAAATTGCATTTTTCTCAAGAATTGTGCACAGTTCCGGAGCGCCAGCCCGCCTGCAGGGCACCTGGGAGGCCGAAAAGTGTGCACAAATTGCATTTTTCTCAAGAAGTGTACACAGTCCCGGGGTGCCAGCTAGCCTGCAGGGCACCTGGGAGGCCGGAAAGTGTGTACAAATTGCAACTTTCTCAGGAAGTGTACACAGTCTCGGGGTGCCAGCCCGCTCGTGGGACCCCCGGAATGCCAGAAAGTGTGTACAAATTGCAACTTTCCCAGGAAGTGTACACAGTCCCGGGGTGCCAGCCCGCCTGTGGGGCACTCGAACTGCTGGAAAGTGTGTACAAATTGCATTT
>CAUEYG010000187.1 GCA_959021945.1 uncultured Eubacteriales bacterium
ATTGAAAAAGAAAAGCTGGAACACAGTCGAAATCAGCGAAAAGAAGAGGAGGTGCAGCTGCTGCAGCTGGCAGATAAATTGGAGAAACTGGAACAGACAGAAGCAGATTATAAAAGGGCAACGGCCCTCTATGCTAAGGCCATCAAAACAGCAGAGCGCACGCAAAAGCAGTACAATGACCTTAATCGGATGTTTCTTAATGAACAGGCAGGACTTTTGGCTGAGCAGCTGACAGAAGGAGAACCATGTCCTGTATGCGGAGCAAAAGAACATCCTAATCCTGCCGCCTTATCCCAAGATGCCGTGACAGAAAAACAGGTGCAGCAGGCAAAGAAGGAAGCAGAGGCTGCAGAAAAAGAAGCAGCCAAAAGCAGCAGACTGGCAGGAGAAAAGAAGGGGAAAGCGGATAATCAGCACAGGGAAGCAGACGGGTATGCCTGCAGATTATTAGGAGAAGGAACATTCTCTTCCATAAGAGACAGGCTTGCCCAAAGACAGCAGGAAGTCAAACAGTCCCTGGGGCAAATGGAAAAGGAATTGGCAGAGGCTGCGGCAAAGATAAAAATAGCCGGACAGCTGGAACAGGAAATCCCCCAAACTGAGGAAAATTTGGAACAAAAAAAGCTGGCTATTACGGAGCTGGAAAAGGACATGATTTCCGCCAGGGAAAAGCTAAAAAATCTGGATAAGACTGCCGCACAATTAACAGCATCTTTGGAATTCCACAGCAAGAAGGAGGCCCAAAATCAGATCAAAATGATGGAGGACAAAAAAGAGCAGATGGAAGACCGGAAGGCACGAGCAGAGCTTGCCTGGAATAAAAGCAAAGAGCAGGAAGCAGCCTTGGAAGGCAGCATCAAAGCTTTAAAAAAGCAGGGAGAAGGGGAGGTTCTCATTGATTTGAAAGAGCAGCTGGAAAAACAAAGCCGAGCCAAAGAGGCAAAAGAGCTGCTTTCGGGCCAAATGAGCCAAGTTAACTCCCGCCTGGAACGGAACAGCGAAATCATCGCAAATCTTCAAGAACAGAAAAAACTGCTGGAAACTACGGAAAAAGAATGGGCATGGGTAAAGGCGCTGTCTGAAACAGCCAACGGAACTCTGACAGGAAAAGAAAAGATTATGATAGAGACCTTTGTGCAGATGGCCTATTTTGACCGGATTCTTGTCAGAGCAAATACAAGGTTTATGGTTATGTCAGGGGGGCAGTATGAATTGAAGAGAAGCCAAAGTGCGGAAAATCACAGGAGTCAGAGCGGACTGGAGCTGGATGTGATTGACCATTATAATGGGACAGAGCGAAGCGTAAAGACCCTTTCCGGCGGAGAATCCTTTAAAGCGTCTTTGTCCTTGGCATTAGGACTTTCTGATGAGATTCAATCTTCTGCAGGAGGGGTGCGCCTGGATACCATGTTTGTAGACGAGGGATTTGGCTCTCTTGATGAAGAATCGCTGCAGCAGGCTATGCAGGCATTGATGCAGCTGACCGAAGGCAATAGATTGGTGGGAATCATATCTCATGTAGCTGATTTGAAAGAAAAAATTGATCAGCAGCTGGTAGTGAAAAAAGAAAAATTTGGAGGAAGCCGTATCGAATTTTAAATACTATCTACAAAAAACAAACATAAAGTGGTATTATAAAGGTTATGGGATTATTATAAAAAGGAAGAAGATAATAAAATGATATACAATAATGTATTAGAAGCCATCGGACATACGCCGGTGATTCGCCTCAACCGGATGAATGATTCGGACAGCGCCGACGTTTTCGTAAAATTTGAAGGATTGAATGTAGGAGGCTCCATAAAAACGAGAACTGCTTACAATATGCTGTCACAAGCGGAAAAGCAGGGAATTCTCCATAAAGACTCCATTATCGTAGAGCCTACCAGCGGCAATCAGGGCATCGGACTTGCCCTGATCGGAGCGGTGAAAGGCTATAAGACCATTATCATTATGCCGGATTCTGTCAGCGAAGAACGGAGAAAGCTGGTGCGCCATTATGGGGCTGAGGTCCGGTTAATTCATGACAAGGGAAACATCGGCGACTGCATTGAGGAATGTCTTGAGACTGCCCTGAGAATGGAAAAGGAAGATCCAAAAGTTTTTGTTCCTCAGCAGTTTGAAAATCAAAACAACCCTATGGCACACCGCCACCATACGGCTCTTGAGATTATGGAACAGGTAGAAGGCCCTATCCACGGATTCTGTTCAGGCATTGGAACAGGCGGAACCATAACCGGAATTGGAGAAGTTCTGAAAGCACAGAACCCGGATATTGAGATTTGGGCTGTGGAGCCGGAAAATGCTGCTATACTGGCTGGCGGCGATATTGGGACTCATCTTCAAATGGGCATCGGTGACGGAGTTATACCGGAAATCCTTAACAAGGAGATCTACGACCACATTTACATAGTAACAGATGAAGAGGCCATTGAAACCGCGAAAAAGCTGGCCAGTATGGAAGGTCTCATGTGTGGAATTTCCAGCGGTACAAATGTAGCCGCAGCACTAAAGCTGGCACAAAAACTTGGAAAAGGAAAGACAGTGGTTACCGTTCTTCCAGATACGGCGGAACGTTACTTTTCAACACCTCTGTTTGACGAATAAATGACAGAGCATGATTTGAAAAAGCTGTACCGGCTGCTTCCGAAAAAACTGATCCCCTGGTACAGAGAAAACGCCAGAGATTTGCCTTGGCGAAAGGACAGAGAGCCATACCACATTTGGCTCTCTGAAATTATGTTGCAGCAGACCAGAGTAGAAGCAGTAAAAGGATATTACCTTCGTTTTTTAAAAGAGCTGCCTACCATAAAAGCTCTGGCAGAAGTGGATGAAGCCCGTTTGTTAAAATTGTGGGAAGGCCTAGGCTACTACAACCGGGCAAGAAATCTGCAAAAAGCGGCAAAGATGATACAGGAACATAATAATGGTGTATTTCCTTCCGAGTATAGTGAAATACTATTATTGCCGGGAATCGGAGAGTATACGGCCGGAGCCATTGCTTCCAATTGCTTTGATGAACCGGTTGCTGCTGTTGATGGAAATGTATTAAGGATTATTTCCAGAATTACAGAAAATTATGATGATATTTTAAAGCCAGCGACAAAAAAGCGAGTGAAAGAAAACCTGGAAGCCGTATACCCTGAAAAAGGATGCGGTGATTTTACACAAAGCTTAATGGAATTAGGAGCGATTATCTGTGTTCCTAATGGAAAGCCAAAATGTGAGATCTGCCCGGCCCGGGAATTTTGTCTGGCGCAAAAGCATAAAACCCAGCTGGAGCTGCCTGTCAAAATAAAAAAGAAAAAGGGAAAAACAGAAGAACGTACAGTATTTATCATGCAGTGCAAGGGAAAGACCGCAGTAAAGAGAAGGCCGGAAAAAGGACTTCTCGCAGGTCTGTGGGAATTTCCGAATGTGCTGGGAAGAGAGTCAGCTGCCTCTGCAATGCGTACTGCGGAGGAATGGGGCTGTAAACCTATTCTCTTGAAAAAAGAAATGACGCGTAAACACATTTTTAGCCATGTCCAGTGGGAGATGACCTGCTTTTTTATGGAATGTGAGCGGGAAGCAACGCAGTTTGAATGGATCTGTGACAGTGAGATCAACAAACGCATTCCACTGCCTACTGCATTCCGACAATTTTGGAACATCAATTCTAATAAAATTGATTAGAACGAAAAAGAGGTGGTATGAAAAAGTATAAGTTCATGCTATAATGTGAGCGATTCAATAAAAGATATAATATGGGGGAGAAAATGGTAGAAACAAACGCAGAAACAAGAAAAGCAATCAGGCAGGCCAAGCTGGAAAAAAGAAGAAAACTTCATAAGCTTCTTACAATCGTTTTGGCCGCAGTATGTGTGTTAGCAGCTATCGTAGTTATAGCAGCTTTATTTTCAACAGATGCGTATCGGGATGAAGAAGGATTCCGTGCTTATGCATCTTCATACTTTAAAGAAGTAGATGAAACGAAAGACATAGGTAAGGACCAAGAAGTGGTCAAATATGGGGCGCCGCTTTCTGTGGCAATGAAATACCCGGTAATCGGCCAGGCTACAACGGATACTTATATAAAAAGCATTGTCGATAATCTGGAGCAGCAGTTTCGCGAGGCTCATAAGAAAGCAAAGTCCGATGCGAAAATTGCTATGTTGATGGACTATGACACCTACAAAACACAGAGGACAGCTGTCAGCCTTGTATTTACAGAGGAACAGCGGGCTGAGAAAGAGCGGAAGATGGAAACGGAAGCCTCAAGTGTTTACACTTATAACTTTTCAACAGAAACGGGAATGCCGCTTTCAGCCATACAGATTTTTAACACAGGGTATAAAACTTTTTGTTCACAGTATATCCTCGAGTATGTAAAAGAAACGTATCCGGATGAACTTGCAAAGGGTTATGAAAAGGCGCTTGCTGATGCAGAGGAAAATTTTAATAAGTTTGCGCTGACGGAAAAGGGAGTAAAGTTTTACTTTGACCCGGGAACAGTGCTGAAAAAACAACAAGGGATTGCTGCCGTTGAAATCAGTTATAAAGATTTAGAAGGCGTTATCCGTGAACAAATTAACATTAAGGCTATTGACCCGAATAAACCAATGGTGGCTCTGACCTTTGACGACGGTCCTTTCCCAAAGACCAGCAATCGTATTTTGGATTGCCTGGAAAAATATGATGTTACAGCCACTTTCTTTGAACTAGGGCAGAATGTTGCAGCATATCCGCAGGTTGTAAAGAGGGAGGCAGAGCTGGGTATGGAGATCGGCAGCCACAGCTGG
>CAUEYG010000188.1 GCA_959021945.1 uncultured Eubacteriales bacterium
ATATTGTAATCAAGGTAGTGTCGGTAGACGGTTCGCTGAAATTGGCCATTGATGCGCCCAAAGACCTGCCTATCCTGAGAGGCGAAGTTTACGAAAAAAATCATAAACCGCCCAAATGTATTACAAAGGCATCGCATAGATAATTGATGTTAGATTGATTTCAACCGCCCGCTTTGACCGGTCCGGGCGGATGAGATAGAGGCTCTTGTGTGGGAAACAGTACAGGAGCCAAAAAATAACCATTTTTAAACATGTAGGGGAAGAGAGGAACTCCCCGGAACCATACCAAGGAGGTAACAAGAAATGAGAATTCAACACAATATTGCAGCATTAAACTCACACAGAAACCTGACCAACAACAACAGCGCACTGAGCAAAAACCTGGAAAAACTGTCCTCAGGCTACAGAATCAACCGTGCAGGAGATGATGCAGCAGGTCTGGCCATTTCCGAAAAGATGAGAGCACAGATCACAGGTCTGGCTACTGCACAGAAGAATGCCCAGGACGGCGTATCCCTAGTACAGACAGCAGAAGGTGCTCTGACAGAAGTACACTCCATGCTGAACAGAATGGTAGAGCTGGCTACTCAGTCTGCTAACGGTACCTATGACAATGATGTGAGTCGTGCAAACCTGCAGTCTGAACTGGATGCTTTGCTGGAAGAAATCGACCGTATTGCCGACAGCACAAACTTCAACGATATTCAGCTGTTAGATGGAACATCCTTAGGCGGAGGTGGACTAAACCTGCAGATTGGACCAAGTGGAAGTGAACAACTTGCTGTTGTAGTAGAAAGTATGAAAGCTGCTGATTTAGGCTTAAACGGCCTGTCAATCGCTACTCAGGATGATGCAAATGATGCTATCGAAACAATCAAGGAAGCCATCAACACTGTATCTTCCACAAGAGGTGACTTGGGTGCCATCCAGAACAGACTGGAACACACCATCAACAACCTGAGTGTAACAGAAGAAAACATGACTGCAGCAGAAAGCCGTATTCGTGACGTAGATATGGCCAAAGAAATGATGGCTTACACCAAGAACAACATCTTAGTACAGGCATCTCAGGCAATGCTGGCACAGGCAAATCAGGTTCCACAGAGCGTACTGCAGTTATTACAGTAACCTTTAAGAGAATTCAAAACATTTCATATTGAAAAAGGTCGGACCTGTTTGGGCCGGCCTTTTCCATATAATATTCGCGCAAGATACAGGCGAGCGGGCAAAAAAGATTTCGGGCCTGCAGCCGTAATGGAACGTAATCATATAAAACAAAGAAATAGTTAATTCCTGATATATGCAGGGGGTAACTATTCTTTTAGAGTACAGCAGCAATTGAGGAATAGAAGGTAGGAAGAAAACATGAAGCAGTCGGTAATCAGACTGTCACAATGTATGATTGTGAAAAATGAGGAAAAGCAAATAGAACAGGCCCTTTCCTGGGGAAAAGGTGTGGTCTGGGAACAGATTGTGGTGGATACCGGGTCGTCGGACCAAACCATGGAGCTGGCAGAGCAGCAGGGAGCCAAGGTGTCTTCCCATCCATGGAAGGATGATTTTTCCGCTGCAAAGAATTACGCCATCGACCAGGCAAAAGGAGACTGGATCGCCTTTTTCGATGCAGATGAAACCCTTTCCCAGGAAGAAGCAGCCAAGATCCTGCCCTTACTGGAACAGGTTCATACAAATAAACAGATCGATGCAGTACGGGTACAAATGGCCCACTTGGATGATCGGGGAACGGTGATTTCCACCGTACCTGTTATCCGCCTGTTCCGCAATGAGCCCAACATCCGTTATCGCTATCGGGTCCATGAAGAGCTGTATCACAAAGAAAAGGCCCAGCTGGGCTGCTATGATGCGAAGGAGCAGCTGCTGGCAACCCATACGGGATATGGACAAGAAAGCCAGGCAGGAGGAAAAAAGGGACTGCGAAATCTGCGTTTGTTGCAGGAGGATTTAAAAACGGTTCCTCAGGACGCCATGCGCAGGGTGTATCTGGCAGATGCCTTTGCGATGGCAGGCCGGGAAGAGGAGGCGAAGGACGGTTACCGAGAGGTATTGGGCCGGGAGGCTCACTTGGAAGCAGAGGATGAAACTCCCTATCTGCGTGCAGGGTTGCAGCTGATGGCGCTGCTGTCAAAGGAGCCACCGGAGGAAACCGGGGAGGAATATACGAAGATCTGTGCAGAGCTGAGGAGGAGAGGTCAAGACCAGCATCCGGATCTGGACTATTTTCAGGGATTGTGGTACGCAAAAGCAGGAGAGCGGGCAAAAGCAGCCGTGCTGTTTGAAAGCGCCATGGGAAAGCTGGAGCAGTATGCAGGAAGGGATTCGGTGCGACTGACGGGGAACCTGGGATATGCCAGCAGCCTCATTGCAGAGGTGGCACTGAAGGAACATGAGAACCCGCAAAAGGCGGTGCAGTATGGAGTGATGGCCTTGCGGATCAACAAATATGATGCAGCAGCCCTGGAGACGTTGCTGGGGGCCTTTCTGACAGAATATCGGCCGGGAGCAGAGGTGGAAAGCTACTGGAAGTTTCTGGGGAATATTTATCAGACAGCCAACAGCAAAGAGGTGTTATTTTTATATAAGATAGCAGATCGTGTAGGGTTTAAAGCCTTGCGGGATAGAGCAAAGGTGGCGCTGCCCTCGGAAATCAGGGACAGGATGGAATAGGCTGAAATGGATTAGGAAAGGTGGGATAAGGATGAGAAAAGCAAAAAAGCAGATGGCAGAAGAATTTATTCGGACCATGTTTGAGGCTCAGGACGAAATGCGGAGATATGTAAAAAACGCAGAAGTTCCCCAGGCTATGGAACTGTTGCAGCAATGTCAGGAGGGTGCTGTTACGCTTGGAAATCTTATCGAAAGCCAGGAGGGCAAGGATTTTATTACCATACCTCTTTTGGAAGACTACTGTGAACTAGTCTACCAGACTTATGCTAGGCTTGAGCAGGGGAAGCTGCTGAACATAGATAAGGCATACAAACAGTTGAAGAAACAATTGATTCAAATAGACAATAGTGTGAAATATGATATCCAAACTTATCGAGAAGTGGTTTTTTTACCCTACAAGGCGGCCATGTGGGATTCCTTGGAAAGTGTTTGGAAGGCAGCGGAGGAAGATGATTCTTGCCATGCATATGTGATTCCCATTCCTTATTATGATAAAAAAACAGATGGAAGATTGGGAGCTATGCATTATGAGGGAAACGAATACCCATCCTATGTACCCATTACGTCCTATGAAACATACAACTTTGAGGAGCGTCAGCCTGACATGATCTTCATTCATAATCCTTATGATGAATGCAACCGGGTTACAACCGTACATCCATTTTTTTATTCAAAAAAAATGAAACAATATACAAAAGAATTAGTATATATTCCTTATTTTGTCTTAGAGGAGATTGATCCTGAGAACAATGTAAGAATTGAAGAAATGAAGCAGTATTGCACAACGCCGGGTGTCTTGCATGCGAACAGAGTTGTTGTTCAATCGGAATCAATGCGCAGGATTTATATTGACGTTTTAAAAAAAGCAGGCGGAGAGACTACAGAGGCTTTATGGAAAAGTAAAATACTGGGGCTTGGCTCACCTAAGATTGATAAGGTCATAAATACAAAAAAAGAGGAACTTGAGATCCCTAATGACTGGCTGAAGATTATCAAAAAAGCAGATAACAGTTGGAAGAAAATAGTGCTGTACAATACCAGCATACGTCCGCTGCTGGAACACAGCGAGAAAATGCTGGAAAAAATGAAAGATGTTTTTCAGGCATTTAAGCAAAGACAAGATGAAATTGCATTTATGTGGCGGCCCCACCCGCTGATTCAAGCAACCATTCAGTCTATGAGACCCCAGTTATGGCAGGAATATGAACAGCTGATGCAGGATTATCAAGAAGAAGGATGGGGGATTTACGATGATACTGCAGATGTAGATCGTGCAGTCATACTGAGCGACATTTACTATGGAGATCCAAGCAGTGTGATTGTACTGTATTGGAAAACGAAAAAACCAATTTTGACACAAGATGTCAATGTAATGGAAACTGATGGAGACAGTGAATCTACCGTTTCCTTTCATTCCTGCGGCATGTGGAAAGACAACTTATACTTTTTTTCTGACACAGATGGTATTTTTGGAAAAATTAATACAAATGATGGAAAAACAGCATTTTTAGAAGAACCTATTTATTATCCGTTTTCACTGCAGCGTATAATAGGGGAAAGCGATTCAAAGGATAAGTTCTTTTATGCTTTAAAAAGCAATGAACAAGAACTGATTGTCATTGATTTAGAAAAGATGGAAATGATGACGATAGAGCTTGATCAGAAATCCGGAGAAGAAAAGAAATACATAGGAATAGCAGGTTATGAAAACATTGTATATCTCTTTTCTCAATCCATGGATCGCTTTGTAAGAATTAATGTTTTTACAAGGGAGAAAAAAGAATACTCCCTTTTCCGTCAAGCAAGCGGAGCGTTAAAAAAAGGTGCAGTAATCCAACACATACGCTGTTTTCCCGATAAAGTACTGTTGCTTACATCAGACCCTTCCGTACTCGTTATTTTTGATAAGAGGACAGAGCAAGTTGTATGCAGCCCGCTGGGGGAGCAGATTGAAAATATTGCTGATATTTTTTACTTTCATTCCAAGATCTGGATTTTGGACAAGCAGGGAAATATAAAAATACTGAATGAACAAATGGAGCCTGTAGGTACGATTTCTTTGGAAC
>CAUEYG010000189.1 GCA_959021945.1 uncultured Eubacteriales bacterium
TCTCCGCCAATGGCACAGAAGTTAAATCAGACCGTTTCCCCTCTCTCTTCATGGCCTCCAGCCTCATCTTATAGGAAAACGCCTTTTCACTTGGCAGTAATCAAAAGTTCATCTACCGGGTCGGTATATCTGCCCTGCCTGATTAAATCGTTTTTTAATTCTATGAGACTCTGGACTACTATTTTTTTCTCTTCTGCGTTAAGAGAAAGATAAAGCTTTTTCTTGAACATTTCATCGACCTCCTTTTTCTCATAGTAAAACAACTTGATAAGTTATGCTAAATCGCTGTAAGTATTGAAAAACAGCAGTTTCCAAGGCATTATAAAACCCGAAGTCATTTTGACTTCGGGTTGATTTCGTGGTTGCGGGGACAGGATTCGAACCTGCGGCCTCCGGGTTATGAGCCCGACGAGCTACCAACTGCTCCACCCCGCGATATTAAATTGTTTTAAAAAATTGGTGCCGAAGACCGGGGTCGAACCGGTACGATCGGTAAGGATCACAGGATTTTAAGTCCTGCGTGTCTGCCAATTCCACCACTTCGGCAAGGCTCTCGGAAGAACCTGCTTCCGAATGTATTGACTCCTATTGAGCTTTTTGTTGGCTCCAAGGGTGGGGCTCACGCTTGCTCCGCAAGCTGAATGCGCTGCGCCGTGTCTTTGACACTGCTCCGCGTGATAATCTTCACAGAAGATTATCACCCTCTCGGGTTCTCGCCCCTCTTTTTCAGAGCTTTTCGTTGGCTCCAAGGGTGGGGCTCGAACCCACAGCCTACCGGTTAACAGCCGGTTGCTCCACCATTGAGCTACCTTGGAACAATTTGCCGTTCGTTCTGACGACAAGTGATATTATACAATACATACAATGGATTTGTCAACAGTATTTAACAAATAAAATTCCCACTTTTTATCAAGAATACTTGCGAGTCCCATAGCCCCTGGCTGTGCTGGGAAAAAGAAAGTTTTCAATACAGCAAATCCTACTCTACTAGGATATTCCATTATATAAAAATTATACACAAAAAATTCTTTTTTTAAAACACAGCCAGTAAACTGCCCCTATTCTTTTGTCGTACAGTCCGTTTCCTTTCCAGTTTTCAGACGGGGGATAAATCTGCCGGCAAAGCCCTTGCCCCTGTTTTTAATATAAATCAAACCAAAGACAGAAAAGGTAACAGCGCCTATAAAATTAACAAGTAAATCCTGCATAGTGTCATAAAGACCAATATCTAAATACTTATCCCAGGTTTGCCCATTTACCGTTACACTGTCTATATCAACGTGAACCGGCACATTAGCGCCATCCGGATTCAAGGCTACCGAATTAAAAGAAGTAATCCACGTATCTTTTTGCATATCCTTTCCAAAATACAAATCCATAGTCCACTCAAAGAATTCCCATAAGACCCCAATTGTCATGGAAAAACAAAAGGATACCATAGCAACGAAAGCCGGAGACAAATTCATGGAAACCCGGTCGTGCCTGTTTAAAATATCAATCATAGCAAAACCAATGGCAGCAGACAAAAACCCATTGAGCGTATGGAGAATATCATCCCATTTCTCAAAGAGAACATAATACTCCTGCACTTCACCTAAAATTTCTGCGGCAAAGATAAAACAGATAATAATAATTTCCAATGTGTTAGGCAACACAATATGCAGTCTGCTGGATAAAATCGACGGCAACAGCAGCAAGACCAAAGTCAGCGCACAAGTAAACACGTTATCCCAGTTGTGGTTAAAAATCTGGGCGATCATCGTAGCCACCACCAAAATTCTTATAACCAAATATACAGCTAATTTTCCGCGTGCTCCCCTTTTTTCCCTTTTTCCCAACAAAAATATCCTCCCCTACTTCTTTTTGCCGTCAAGGCGGCGAATTTTGCCTTTTTTCTCTGGCAATTCTACCTTAATCTCTTCAATAAACTCCGGCTTCTGATCCTCAGGCTCTTTTTCCTGAAGCTTTTTATCTTCTTCTTCAATTTCTTTTTTAAAAGCCTTTTGATCTTCCTCCATATTCTTACGAATCAGCCGTATTTTTTGTTCATACTTGCGCTTGTTTTCCCGATCGCCTTCCTGTTCATAAATAGCTGCCAGTTCTTCCATGGTTTCCAGGTGGCTGGCGTTCATGGTCAGTACTTTTTTCAAGCTGGAAACAGCTTCGCTTTTCCGCCCCGTCATTTCATAAGCTACCCCAAGATAATAATGAAGCGGCCACCAAGTGTTAAAACGGCTCTCTAAAAATGGCTCAAGCCGAGCAATCCCTTCTTCATAGCGTCCTGCCATCACATCATTATAGCCCTGCTCAATTTGCAGCGGCCCCTGCAGCTGTTCCAACCTGCCTCGAATTTCTTTCTTATCCTTTCCGTTCCTGCTAAAACGGAGAAATTCCCGCCATGTCAAATCCGCCTTCGTATAAAGCCCCATATTCAAGTAAGCATATCCCAGATAATAATACCCTTGCGCAAAACGGGGATGGGTTTCTGTTGTAAGCTCAAAAAAATCCAGACATTCTGCCTTAAAACGGCCCACATATTCCTCATTTTTGCTGTTTAAATACATGGCTCTGCAGGCTCTGGCATAGCTGTACATAGCGTGCAGATAATCAGGCTTCATACAAAGGGCAGCCCGGAAGTGAATACACGCATCATCCATAGCTCCCCGCTCTGCAGCATCACGGCCTTCCTTCATCATGCCTTCATACAATTTATAATTATAAAGCTTTCTTAGTATTGCCACATAGTCTTTGGTATGTTTAAAATGAGGATCGCATCCCATAACCCAAGCCATGTTTTCTGCGATTACAAGCATAGGCAGCCCTTCACCGCCTGCAAAGGCTTTCAAATCCTTCTTGCGAAGAGGAATAGGGACTCCTTCCATTAAATCACCGGCCTTAGACTTGGCCATAAATTCAGGTGAAAACTCATCAAAGACAAATTTATTCAAATACTTTTTAAAATACCTGCCAATTCGGTCCTCTCTCAGCTGAATATCTGACTCCGACGGGTCACGAACTACGGTTCTGGTAATGCCCATACTCTGAGCTAAAGTCTTTTTCTTTTGTTCCGCCATATCTTCACCTACAGGATGCTCCATCCCTTTCTTTTAAATTTTTTCACTGCATCGAAATTCATGGTCTGCTCTAAATCTCGTTCCAGCAGTTCCAGTAACGTATCGCCTGCTCCTGCACTGCATCCAAACTCATAAAAAATCCGGTACAAATCTTCCTTTTTGTGGGACCTGTGCTGAAATCCCTTTTTATAATAAAAGTCTGAAAAGTTTTCATAAAAGGCAAATGCCGATACAGCCATATGAGAGACAGCAAATTTCAGAGAAGATTCAAATCCTCCCCGATTGTGATAAAGGTCCAGCACTTCCTCAATTTGTTTCAGCCTGCAGATCTGCTCTGCACTGATGAATTGATTGGAAATAATCTGATAAGGAGCCTCTTTCATAAACACATATTCGTATTGATCCGCCTGCTTTCGGATAGCAGTACCCTTTAACAGCTTGAGAAATCCCAGCTGCAGGTTTTCCGCTCCCAACTGATATACCTTATTAAAGGATCGTCCAAAAGTGTCATAATCTTCAAAGGGAAGTCCGGCGATTAAATCCGTATGAATATGAATATTGCCAAGTTCCACCAATTTTCGTACATTATCCAGCACACGGGAAATGTGAGAAGACCTGCTCACCGCTTCCAGAGACTTTTCATGAACAGACTGTATCCCAATCTCAAACTGAAACAAGCCTTTTCTCGCTTTCTTGAGCAAGCATAAGGTTTCATCATCCACCAGATCAGCACAAATTTCAAAATGAAAATTTGTCTCCCCTCTGTCTTCTTCCATCAAATAGCGAAAAATCTCAAAACTCCGTTTTCTATTCCAATTGAACGTGCGGTCAAGAAATTTCACTTGTTTTACTTTACTATGTAAAAAGCAGCTTAACTCCTCCTTCACCCGACTGAGAGGCAGATGGCGCACACTGCGGTCAATAGATGAAATGCAGTAGCTGCAGTTAAACGGGCATCCCCTTGATGACTCATAATAGATGACTTTGTCCTTTTCACAAGAAAACGCATCGTAAGGAAAAGGAAGAGTTTCAAACTCTGCCGGCCGGCTCAAAGCATCCCCTTTTATGTTCCCATTGCTGCGAAAGAAAAGGCCTTCAATGCCATCAAAGGAACCGCCCTTTTCAAAAGCCTGACACCAGGCCTTAAAGGCGTTCTCTCCCTCTCCGGCAATGAGAAAATCTACAAATTGATGGTTATCCATAAAGGCCCGGGAATCATAGCTGACCTCAGGCCCGCCTACCAGTATCCGGAGCCGGGGCTTTGCTTTTTTCAAATCCTCCGCCAGCTCCAAGGTCTTTTGGATGTTCCAAATATAACAGGAAAAAATCATATGGTCGGCTTTTGTAAGATATAGTTCACGCAATAACTGAGGCATACGTTGATTGATAGTATATTCAGCAATTTCTGTTGAAGTATAACCGTTTTGTTTTGCCAGTTCATGCATATAACGAACAGCCAAATTGGTATGAATGTATTTTGCATTGATTGCAACAAATAGTGTTTTCATAAAAGTCCTCAAAATATAAATTTCGTTTTATTATAGCATAGAAAAAATTGCGAAGCAATTTTTTAGCAGATGAAGGCTAAAACGTTCTTGCCAACAGCCAAAACCTTAGTTTTGTTGCTGTTTTGAGGTTGTTATAACATAAAAGAAATTGCGGAGCAATTTCT
>CAUEYG010000190.1 GCA_959021945.1 uncultured Eubacteriales bacterium
AGATACCATTACCGGACATTGGGAAATAGCCGGGCTTTATACAAAGACGCCCTTTAAAACATATCCTGATGGATTTCCCGGGGAATTTATTGGGAAGTTTGAAAAGGCTATTGGGCGTCAAGTGCTTGGAAACTATAGTGCATCTGGGACAGTAATTATTGAAGATTTAGGACCGGAGCATGAGGCGACGGGAAAGCCTATTGTTTATACTTCTGCTGACAGCGTTTTTCAAATTGCGGCCAATATTGAAGTGATTTCCTTAAAAGAACTATACCGCATCTGCAGTATTGCCCGGGAAATGCTGGTGGGGGATTGGTCTTGCGGACGAGTAATTGCAAGACCCTATGTGATCAAGGATGGGAAGCGAGTGAGGACTTCTGACCGCAAGGACTATGCAGTAGCGCCTTCCGGTCCTACTATGCTGGATCACATTGCAGGTGCAGGAAAAGAAACGTATGCTATTGGAAAAATCCGTGATATTTTTGATGGACAGGGTGTGAAGCGTTGGGTCCATACAGAAGATAATATGGACGGGGTAGATAAAACCATTGAAGCCTTAAAGATGGATTTCCAGGGCTTGATTTTTACAAATCTGGTAGATTTTGATTCCAAATACGGACACCGGCGGGACCCTGAGGGCTATGGAAAAGCCATCGAAGCTTTTGACAGGAGGCTTCCTGAACTTTTATCAGCTATGAAAGAGGAGGATGTGCTGTTTCTTTGTGCGGATCATGGAAATGATCCGGTCCACAGCGGCTGGGATCATACGAGGGAGCATGTACCTGTCGTCATCTTTGGAGAGCAAATAAAAGCAGGTGTTGATTTAGGTATCCGAGATTCCTTTGCCGATATTGGTGCAACCGTGTGCCAGATGCTGGGAGCAGCGCCTACATCAGTGGGAAACAGTTTTTTATCAGAAATTAAGAGGTAAAAAATATGTGCGAGCGGACCTATGAGACAATGAAATGTATGGAAGAGTTCCGATTTTCTGAAGGCTATAGGGGCAATGCGTTCATTGGGCAGGTAAAAGACATGCCCATACATATTCACAATGGTATCGAATTGCTGTATGTGCTGAAAGGGGCCATTGAAATTAAAATCAGCTTTAACAGATACGAGCTGGATGCAGGGGATTTTTTATTGATTAACCCTCACGAGGTTCATAGCCTTAAAGCAGAGATTACAGCAGAGATTCTTTTTCTTCAGATGGATTTGGGCTTGTTTGAAGGAAAAGAGTTTGCCTTTGATTTGCATTTTTATAAAACTTATAATCAAGAGGTAGTAAAAAAAGTAAAGAGCATAATGAAAGAGGCTTATCTGTCGTTTGCAAACCGGGAGCAGCTTCTTGAAACAGAGAGGCTGTTCCAAAAAACAGCCTCTCTTTGTGATGCTTTTTTTCAGGTTAATCAATATGATGCAATAAACAGAGAACAGGCATCTTGTGCTGATCATAGTACGAATCGCCAGAGAATGCAGGAAATTTATGAATACTTGTATGAGAGTTACTGGAAAAAACCGACGCTGACCTATGTGGCAGGTATGGAGCATTTGGATATGTTTTATGCTTCCAGATTGATCAAGGACAGTATGGGAACTAATTTTCAAAACACATTGAACATTATCCGTGCTGATCGGTCTGAGCTGTTTCTTTTGGGTACAGATCTTCCTATACAGCAAGTAGGCGAAAAGGCTGGCTTTTCTTCACATGCTTATTTTGTGAAACAGTTTAAAACGTACTTTGGAATGGCTCCTTCGGCTTACAGGAAACAATACCGGGATCAAGTCTATCCAAAGAAGAAAATGAATTATAAAATGATTTCATATGACAGGGCTGTTCTGGACAGCAAAATTCGGCAAATAGAAACAGACAGGCAACAACAGACCCAGGAGCAGCATTTGGAGGAGATACAAGCGCTGTTAGAGCATGCCGCTTTTTTATGCTCTTATATCACCGGGCAGGATAGGAAATATGGAAATCTGATGTTCCAAAGGACAGAGGGGCAAGTAGAGTTACAGCTGCCGGAACAAGGAATAAAAGTCAAAATAACACAGAAAAAATAGCAAAATAAGGAATGTGTTCCTACTTGTTTATGTGATAGAATTTTCTAAAAATTATGATAGAGAGGAAGGAACCATGAAAAGAAAATTCTGTTATTAACATGCTGCCTTGTGCTGGGACTTGGGACATTTACAGGATGCGGCGGCAGCAAAGATGCTGATGTAGTAGTAAAGGGCAATCTTTATACTGGAAATGAAGATGCTCCATGGGCTGAAGCTGCAGTGATCAAGGATGGAACTTATACTTATGTAGGTGATGCAGCGGGAGCTGAGGATTACATAGGCGACGACACAAAGGTGATTGAAACAGGAGACGGTATGGCAATGCCCAGCTTTATGGAAAGTCATGCCCATGGACACCAGGGCGGTGTGGGAAATCTTTTTGAAGTAAATCTTTATGAAGATACTTCTATGGAAGAATACCAAAAAACCATCCGAACCTTTGTAAAAGAGCATCCTGATATGGAATTTATCAATGGAGCCGGATGGATCAACGGATATTGCCCGGAAGGCGGCCCAACAGCTGGGCTGCTCGATGAAGCATGTAAGGATATTCCTGTTGTCCTGGTTTCAGGCGATCATCATTCCTATTGGCTGAACTCAAAGGCTTTGGAAATGACAGGTGTGACTAAGGATACAAAAGATGTTTCCGGCGGAGTTATTGAAAGAGACAAAGATGGAAATCCTACAGGTACGTTCCGGGAAAAGGCCGACTCCCTGGTAACAAAGATCATTCCGGAATACACCGTAGAACAATACAAACAAGGTATTTTAAATTATCAAAATGAGGCGAAAAGTTATGGTATTACTGCCTACCTTGAGCCTATGGTGAATTTGGCAGGAGGGCCTAATCTATTGGAAGCCTATAACCAGCTGGATGAAGACGGGGAATTGTTGCTGAGAGTTTACGGCGGATATCAGATTTTAGCCACCAACGATCCTATGGGAGAGCTGGAAAAGGCTGCTAAGCTGGCGGAAGAATCCAAGGGAGGCGATTTTGAGCTGACTACTGTTAAATTTTTGGTAGACGGCGTTGTGGAAGGAAAAACCGCTTATCTGCTGGATGGATATGCCGATGACCCTGACTATAAGGGCGAAGTTTTGTGGGAGCAGGAAGACTTAAACAAAGCCTGTGCAAAGGCAGATGAGCTGGGACTGCAGCTGCACACCCATGCTATTGGAGATGGAGCTGTGCAAATGACAGTTGACGCATATGACTATGTGGAGAAAACCAACGGAGAAAAAGACAGAAGAACGGCCATTACTCATCTGCAGGTTGTAAAAGACCAGGATATTAAACGCATGGCAGACTTAAAGGTAATTGCAGCAGCTAACCCATACTGGTTTTACAAAGAACCAGGGTATTTTGAAGAGCTAGAGCTGCCTTACCTGGGAAAAGAACGTGCTAATAATGAGTATCCAATGAAAGCTTTCTTTGACGCAGGCATTACCGTTACTTGTGCCAGCGATTATCCGGTAACTATGCCGGCAAAGCCTTTGGAAGCCATTCAGGCCGGGGTGACCAGATGCAATATGGAAGGTGATAAAGCGACACTGCTGGGGGCCGATCAAAAGGTAACGGTGGAGCAGATGATCAAGGCAGCTACCATAAACGGAGCTTATGAATATTTTGCAGAAGATACTTATGGAACAATAGAAGAAGGAAAGAGCGCTGATCTTATTCTGTTAGAACAGGATATTACAAAGGTTGATCCAGTAACCATCCATTCTACGAAAGTGCTAAAAACATTGCTGAAAGGCAAGACCATATACGAAGAAAAATAGGATTTGAAAGAAAAAGCAAGATCTCTGAAAAGCAGGTCTTGCTTTTTTCACTGAGAAATAGAATGAGAACATAAATCGCAATCTGTCTATGATATATGTTATAATGAAACACATGTATAAAAATGTTGCAATTACAGGGGGAAATAAAGGATGAATATGAACGATTTGATTATCAAAAAGAGAGATCAGGGTGTTTTGAGCCAAGATGAGATTCAATATTTTGTCAATGGATATACAGCGGGGAGTATTCCTGACTATCAAATGTCAGCCTTATTAATGGCTATTTACTTTAATGGAATGAATCGAGAGGAAACTTATGCCCTTACTGCGGCTATGCGGGATTCAGGCGATCTTGCTGATCTTTCTGCCATTAAGGGAATAAAGGTGGATAAACACAGCACCGGAGGCGTGGGTGATAAGACCACTCTGATTGTAGGCCCTATGGCAGCGGCATGCGGCGTTCCCATTGCCAAGATGAGCGGAAGAGGCCTTGGCTTTACCGGAGGTACAGTAGATAAACTGGAATCCATCCCCGGTTTTCGCACTTCCTTGAAAGAGCAGGAATTTTTGGATTTAGTCCGTAAAAATGGCATTGCAGTCATTTCTCAGACAGGAAAAATTGCTCCGGCTGATAAGAAAATTTATGCGCTGCGGGATGTAACAGGAACTGTGGAAAACCTCAGTCTGATTACTTCCAGTATCATGAGCAAAAAGTTGGCTTCCGGCAGCGATGCCATTGTATTGGATGTAAAGTGCGGCAGCGGCGCTTTCATGGAATCCATGGAAGAGGCTGAAAGATTGGGACAGCTTATGGTTGGAATCGGAAAGGCTGATGGAAAAAGAACTGTAGCTCTTATTACAGATATGGAGCAGCCACTTGGCCATGCCGTAGGAA
>CAUEYG010000191.1 GCA_959021945.1 uncultured Eubacteriales bacterium
TCTGCAATACAGAGTTTGCTTCTATTATTGTAAAAGAAGGAGACACCTTGTCTCTTGGAGATAAAACCCTCAGATTTATTGCAGCTCCGAACCTTCACTGGCCGGACGCCATGTATACTTATGTAGAAGAAGATAAAGTCCTGCTGACTTGCGACTCCTTTGGAGCCCACTACAGCTTTGATGAAATTTTAAGTTCAAAGATTACAGATCAGCAGGGTTATATGAGCGCTCTTCGCTATTATTTTGACAACATTATGGGACCATTTAAGCCTTATGTTCTCAAAGCCATTGATAAAATTCGGGATTTAGAAATTGATATGGTATGCCCTGGACACGGCCCTGTTTTGGATGAAGATCCGTGGAAGATCATTAATATTTATAAGGGATGGTCTACAGAGGTAAACCCAAATACAAAGAAGACCGTCGTTATTCCATATGTAGCCGCTTATGGATATACAGAAGTTCTGGCAAATAAAATTGTAGAAGGAATTAAGGCTTCCGGAGATATTGATGTAAAGCTCTTTGACATGGTTACATCAGATCAGGCGGAAGTATTAGGAGAGCTTTACTGGGCAGACGGAATTCTCTTTGGAACTCCTACTATTTTAGGAGAAGCCTTAAAACCAATCTGGGATCTGACTACATCAATCTTCCCTGTTACCCACGGAGGAAAGGTTGCCTCTGTATTCGGTTCCTACGGTTGGAGCGGCGAAGCTGTCCCTCATCTGATCGAAAGACTCAAGCAGCTCCGTATGAAGGTTTATGGAAAAGGATTGAGAGTCCGCTTTAAGCCGTCAGGCCCGCAGCTTGAAGATGCTTATGAATTTGGCTATAACTTTGGCCTTTCTGTAATTGAAGGGGATATCGTTGAAATTCAGCCTGCTCCATCTGGAAAGAGACGCTGGAAATGCCTGGTATGCGGAGAAATTATCGAAGGGCCGACTGCTCCTGAAAGCTGCCCGGTTTGCGGCGTTGGGCCGGAGCAATTTGTAGAGGTTGCTGCTGAGGATGTTACCTATTCCTGCACAACCAGCGAAAGAATGATCGTAGTTGGAAGCGGTATCGCCGGCCTTTCCGCTTGTGATGAAATCAGAAAGAGAAACAAAGCATGCACCATTGAGCTGATCTCAGATGAGGATGTGTTCTGCTATAACCGTCCTATGCTGACAAAGGGAATTCTCTCTGAATTCGATGCTTTAAATTTCTTTACAAAACAGCTGGATTGGTATCAGGAAAATGATATTAAACTGACCCTGAATACAAAAGTTACTTCCATTGATACAAAAAATAAAAAGCTGCAATTGTCAGATGGACAGGAGCGCGCCTATGATAAATTAATCCTGGCTACTGGTGCGGAATGTAATATGCCGCCGATCAAAGGCGCTCAGTGCAGCAATGTATATTCCATCCGCAAGTTAGCTGACGCCAATAAGATTCGCGAGCAAATCAGCCACATTAATGATATTGCAGTAATCGGCGGCGGCGTCCTGGGTCTGGAAGCAGCATGGGAGTTCAGCAGAGCAGGAAAGAATGTAACGATTCTGGAAGTCTCTGATGCTTTGATGAAAAACCAGTTAGATGCGCAGGCTTCCCAGCTGCTAAAAGAAGGAGCTGAAAAGTCTGGAATTAAGGTGCTGACACAGGTTAAAATCGATCAGATCACCGAGTCCGGCGTTGATCTTGCCGATGGAACAAAGGTAAGCGGCCAGATGGTCATTATTTCTGCAGGAATTAAGCCAAATGCTGCTGTAGCTGTTGAAGCAGGCATTGACGGTGATCGCTGGATCAATGTTAATGACAAGATGGAAACAAGCGTTAAAGATGTTTATGCTTGCGGCGATGTGGCTATGTGCAATGGCAAGAGTGTAGGAATCTGGAGCCAGGGTCTTGAAATGGGTAAAGTAGCTGGTGCTAATGCAACTGGCGATAATGTTACCTATCATCCTGTAACACCTTCCAACTCCTACAGCGGAATGGGCCTTGATCTGTTCGCTATTGGCGATAACGGCAAAAAAGAAGGGGTCAACTACAAGTCAGTTCAGTTGTCCGATCCTGCCAAGGGTATTTACAAGGTGCTCTACTTCCTCAATAATCGCTTTACCGGCGGTATCTTAATTGGTGACGTAACGCAGGGAGCTAAACTGCTGAAGGGTTATGAAAAACAAATGACTTTGGAAGAGATGATGAACGTTTTATAGTCCGGTTTTTAAAACAAATCAGTGGCATATCAGAGAAATGGTACGATTTTCTGATATGCCATTTTTTTATTTTGGAAATAATCTGTAAGGGGCCTTCCTCCAATCCGGTACCTTTCTATATGGTAATTCATATACATATAGAAACATCTGGTTTCGGAGGATTTTTTAATGAAAAAAAGAAAAGGGCGAGGTAGCCCGTTTATTTTATATCCGCGGCAGAATATTGAAGAGATTCGCCAGTGCGTTTTGGAGAACTTTGGTTTTATTAAATACGAACTTCCTTTTTTAAATGCCCTTTGCGTAGAAATACCCGAAGAGCGGGTGCAGATGATTAAAACGAATCGCCGCGTTGCAGCCATGTCAGAAGACATTCAAGTCTCAAAATTATGTACATCAGAATCCTTTTTTGATACAAAGAGACGGATGCCTGAAACTAATGACTACAATCATGGAGAAGGTGTTGCCATTGCTGTCATTGATACAGGTGTAGCGCCCCATTGTGATCTCATCCGGCCCTTTAACCGCATCCTTTCTTTCCAGGATTTTGTTAATGGCAGAATACTGCCTTACGATGATGATGGCCATGGTACTCATGTCTCAGGTATTGCCCTTGGAAACGGCTATTCTTCAGGAGGCGAATATCGGGGTACGGCTCCCGGAGCTGCCCTTGTTGCTTTAAAGGCGCTGGACAACGAGGGCAATGGAAATGCCTCTGATATTTTAGCCGCCATGCAGTGGATCTATAAAAACCATAAAAGGTATAATATTAAAGTTGTCAATCTTTCTCTGGGCGTCCTCCCTTCTGAAGGCTCCCAAATTGATCCTCTGGTTTTAGGCGCTAATGCATTAATAGAGGCTGGAATTTGTGTCATAGCTGCTGCCGGCAACAGCGGACCGAGCCGGGCGAGCATTACATCTCCCGGAGTTAGTCCTCAGGTACTTACTGTAGGTTCATGCGACAGCAAAAGGCATATTCCTGACTTTTCCAGCCGCGGTCCAACGCCTGCCGGCAAGATCAAACCTGACTTAGTATCCCCTGGGGTGGATATTATTTCTCTTTCTGCACAAAACCCCGAGGGCTATGTTTCCCATTCAGGAACTTCTATGTCCGCCCCTTACGTGTCCGGCTTAGCTGCAAAATACTTTGCTCATCATCCCGATGCATCTCCTAAAGAAGTCAGGCAGGCGCTTCGCTGCTGCGCTATTCCCATTAAAAAGGAAGACCCCAATGCACAGGGTTGCGGCGCTCTCTTTGAAGACTAAGTCGTTACAAACCAAAAGCCGAAAACATGCAATAAAATGTTTTCGGCTTTTTTGTTCCTCTTGTTATGGCAAGTATTCCAGCGGATCCTGTGCCTCCCCATCAACACGTATTTCAAAGTGACAGTGAGGGCCTGTGCTTCTTCCTGTATTGCCGGATTCCGCAATATGATATCCCTGGTATACCTTATCTCCTTCTTTAACCAGCAGCTCTGAATTATGGGCATAATAAGTTTCCATACCGTTCTGGTGGTCAATAATTACCAGATATCCATAGGTACCTTTATAGCCGGCGAATGTTACAGTACCTCCGTCAGCTGCTTTTACATCCGTGCCTGTCGGACACGCCAGATCCACTCCAAAGTGGGTTCTGCCCCAACGGGCTCCAAACGGCGATGACAGTCTGTAATTATCTACCGGATATATATATTCTCCTGAACCAACTGTAGGCGGACGTTCCTTGGTTCCCACCAGTACGACTTCTGTTACAGGCTCTTTTGTAACTTTTTCCACAATTGGCACTTTGGTAGATTCTTTTCCGTTGCTCTTTTCTACTCTGGCGGTTATGGTCTTTGTACCTTTTTTACCTTCTGTCTTTACTTCTTTTTCGCCCTCGTACAGTTCATCCGTTTTCTTTTCTTTTGTTTCGTAGTCAATATCTTCATCATATGTAATGAGCTCAGAGGTTTCTAATGTAACGACAGGAGCTTCCTCTTCCAGCTTTATCTCGCTGCCCACTTCCAGTTTCTTTGGATTTATATCAGGATTCAGCTCCAGGATCTTTTCTTCGGAAACATTATATTCTTTCGCCAGATCAGCCATTGTCTCTCCAGCCATCACTACATGAGATTTTTCTACTACAGCTCCTGTTTTCAGCGCTTTTTTGGCTTCTTGTTCTTCCTGCAGTTTTCCTAAATCCGTATTTACTTCTTTGATCTCAATATCTTCTGCAAATTTAGCGTCTTCTACAACGACATTGTCCCCATCATCTGTATAGTCTTCCTTAATGGCGCTGAGAACTTTTTTCGCAGACTCTTCACTGTCCACTACAGCAGCGTGTTTTCCATTTACTGTGATGCTGTATGCCTTAACATTAATATCTCCTACATAGGTCATTCTTTTCAGCACTTCTTCTGAGCTGTCTATGTGGACGTTGTCCCCCATCGCAGAGACGCGTTTGAAGGAAATATCATCTTTTTTATCAATAACGACCTCAATGTTCCGCTCTTCTGTCAAAGCGCTTTGTACCAGGTCTGTTATTTTCA
>CAUEYG010000192.1 GCA_959021945.1 uncultured Eubacteriales bacterium
TATATTTTCCACTGTATTGGGCAACAGAAACGCGCGAAATAATATGTTTTATTGGCATAAATAGGCTAGAATTTTTTTCTTGGTTCTCTGAATGGCATTATCCACGGCTTTTGGACTTTTTCCAAGGGACTGTGCAATCTCTTTATATTCTTTTCCCTGCAGGTATTCGCTCCAAACCTGCATTTCAAAAGGGCTGAAAATTTTTTCTTCGTTGCTTATGATAGACTTGACCACATCTTTGACCATCAGTTGGGCTTCCGGGTCAGAGTTGCTGTCCGAGCGCAGCGTTTCTTCCAAGGTTGCTTCTGCGTCTTCCTCAGACAAGGGCCTGTTGAGAGAAATGGATGTATTGAGGGGAGAATGCTTCATTCTATTGGCAATTTTAATGGCTGTAATAATCTGACGGTTAATGCAGAGCTCTGCAAAAGTGTGAAAGGATGTATCTCTTTCATCCTTATAACTCTTAATTGCCTTAAAAAGCCCAATCATTCCTTCCTGCACCACATCCTCGCCATCAGCGCCCATGATAAAATACAGCTGCGCTCTGCTGCGCACCATATCTTTATATTTCCTGATCAAGTATTCCTCTGCCTCCAGATTTCCTTCCTGGGCCTTTCGTACCAGCTGCTCATCCGTCAGCTTACTGTAACTGTCCATCACGCTGTCTTATCACCTCATACATTAAAATCGCCGCTGCATTGGACGCATTGAGAGAAGAAATCCTGCCCTTCATGGGAATGGATACGGTAAAGTCGCATTTTTCCTTCACCAGTCTGCTGATTCCCGCCCCTTCATTTCCTATAACAATGGCCAGGCTGCCTTTTAAGTCCTGGACTGTATAGCATTGTCCATCCATATCGCAGGCAGCTACCCATACTCCTTGTTCTTTTAGTCTATCCACGGCTTGTCCAATATTCGCCACTTTGGCGCAGAGCATATATTCCACTGCTCCTGCAGATGCTTTTACCACTGTTTCTGTGATACCTGCGGAGCGCCGCTTGGGGATGACAATTCCATGTGCACCGCAGCATTCAGCTGTTCGCATGATAGCACCCAGGTTATGAGGATCTTCCAGGCCGTCTAAAATGATAATAAAAGGGTCCTCTCCCCGTTCTTTGGCCCGCTCCAGGATGTCCTCCAGGTCACAGTAAGCATACTGGGAAACCTGGGCAGCCACGCCCTGATGGTTTTTTCCCTCTGCAATGCGGTCTAAAACCGATTTTTCACAATAATGAATGGGGATTTTTTTCGCTTTTGCTGCGCCGATTATTTTTTTAATGGAACCTTCCGCATTTTTTCCTACTGTAATCTTTTCGATTTCCCTGTCATTGCGAAGGGCCTCCATAACAGCATTTCTGCCAATAATGGTATCTGCCATTTTATTTCCTCTTGTATTCAAAAAATTGATAGTTGATTCCTTTTTCTTCCTGCATCCCGCTCTTCCATACGATTTCAAATTCCTGTTGTTGGTCCAAATTAGGAAAGGAACGATCTGCAGGAAAGGAGCTGTAAATCTTTGTTATGAAAAACCTATCGCACTGGTCCATGAACTGCCTATAGACTGCTTCTCCTCCACAGATAAACACGTCCTGTGTATCCTTGCCGAGCAAATTGAGCAAGTCTTCCTTTGAAGAACAGACATCACATCCTTTGGGAAGATAGCCCGGCTGTCTTGACAGTACAACATTCCGTCTTCCTGGAAGAGGCTTTGCTCCGGGGAAGGATTCTAGGGTTTTTCTTCCAATGACCACTGTTTTGCCGTAAGTCTTTTCTTTAAAATACTTTAAATCTCCCGGCAGATGCACTAATAGACCGCCGTCTTTTCCAATATTCCAGTTTTCATCTACTACTACAATACAATTCATCCGTTTCTCCTAAATAGCCACTGGTATATTTTTGATCTGAGGGTTTTTCTCATAGTCTTCAATCCTAAGATCATCGACAGTAAAAGCGTAAAAGTCCTTTACATCCGGATTCAGAGAAAATTTCGGCGCCGGATACTGGGGCCGCTTGATCATTTCCTTTACAAGGGGAATATGCCGGTCATAGATATGGGCATCTGCAATCACATGAATCAGTTCACCAACAGCAAGGCCGCAGACCTGAGCCAACATATGAACCAGAACCGAATACTGCACTACATTCCAGTTGTTGGCAGTGAGAATATCCTGGGACCTTTGGTTTAAAATAGCATTGAGCCGGTTTCCTGTTACATTAAAGGTCATGCTGTAGGCGCAAGGCTCCAGTCCCATCTCTGTTAAATCGTCAAACTTGTAAATATTCGTCATGATGCGCCGGGAGTAAGGTGTATTTTTTAACTGCCAAATTACATTATCCACTTGGTCCATTTCTCCGTGAGGAAACCGGTACTTTACGCCCAGCTGGTATCCATAAGCTTTTCCGATGGAACCCTTTTCATCTGCCCATTGGTCCCAAATGCGGCTCTTCAAATCCTTGATATTGTTAGACTTTTTCTGCCAGATCCAAAGGACCTCGTCTACTGCTGATTTAATTGCAGTAGGGCGCAGAGTCAATGCGGGAAATTCTTCCTGCAGGTTATAGCGATTTACCACGCCAAAGCTTTTTATGGTATGGGCAGGCGTGCCGTCTTCCCACTTTGCCCGCACAGTCTGTCCTTCTGATGTAAATCCATGTTCTAAAATATTTTCGCACATGGTCACGAATAATTGGTCTGCTCTGCTCATTCTTTCTCCTATCTGAAAATCACGTACCGAATAAAAATTCCGATTAATCCCAGTACAATGATTGTGATGTAAGTCTTTTCTGTAAAAGTAAGGTTTTTAAGGCCCTTAGGCTGTTCTTCCTGAGCCTGCCGCTCCCTGTTTTCTTTTGCATACTGTTTGTTGGTTCTATAATAATCCGTAAAAACATCTCTTGCTTTATTCCGAACTTTTCTTTTTTTCTTTGCCATAACATTACGCTCCCTTGTTATTGATTACAGTAATTGCACGGTTGATAAGCCAATCGAGCCGCTCCTCCTGTTCTGAGAGATAAAGATACCCCATTAGCGCCTCAAAGGCGGTTGCCAGTTTGTAAGTGACAGGGTCCGCATGTTTTGGCTTGGAAGTAATCTTCCTGTTTCTGGCTCTGCGCACGAGCGCCTGCTCTTCCTCTGTCAGTTCTTTCATCAACGCTTTTATTGCCAGGGCTTGGCCTTCAGCCCGGACAAATTTCACTGCAATTTGATGGAGCCGGTCAGCATGGTACTGGCCAGTCTCCATAATAAATTTACGCACAGCTACTTCATAAACAGCGTCGCCTAAATAAGCAAGGGCTGTTGTATTAATTTGTTTTACTTCCCTGGTATTCATTCTTTTATAATCTGCACACCTTGAGGCGTATCTTTCAAGGTAATGCCTTTTTCTTTTAAAAGGTCTCTGATTTCGTCAGCTCTGGCAAAGTTTTTGTTTTTCCTTGCCTCCTGACGTTCCTCTACCAATGCCTGAATCTCAGCATCCACATGATCATCTTCTTCATGGTGCTGCAGCAGTCCCAGTACGGTTGTCAGTTCCATAAGCGTATCCAGAGATTTTTCTGCAAACTCTTTGCTGGCTCCATCCTTTACTGCTGTATTAATGTCAGTAATCAGTTCAAAGACTGCTGAAATGGCGTCCGCTGTATTCAGGTCATCATCCATTGCGGTTATAAATTCTTGTCTGTATTTATCATAGCCCTGCAGACGGTCCTTTTCCGCCTGGCTCATGGAACCCTGTCCCGTTTTGATCAGATGATACAAATTGCTCTTGGCGTTTTCCATTCTAGCAAGTCCGTTTTTGGCCTGTTCCATCAAGGTGTCGCTAAAGTTAATCGGATTGCGGTAATGCCCGGATAAAAGGAAAAAGCGGATCACTTCCCCATCGTAACTTTTGAGAATATCTCTCACTGTAAAGAAATTGCCTTTTGATTTGGACATCTTTTCATTATCAATAGTAATATAGCCGTTGTGCATCCAGTAGTTGGCAAATTGCTTGCCGCTGTGAGCTTCTGACTGGGCCACTTCGTTTTCATGGTGAGGAAAGGTCAAGTCCTGTCCACCGGCGTGAATATCAATGGTATCTCCCAGGTAACGTTTTGACATGGTGGAACATTCAATGTGCCAGCCGGGGCGCCCCATTCCCCACGGGGATTCCCATGCGATTTCATCCTCTGTTTTTCTCGCTTTCCACAGTGCAAAATCAAGAGGATCCTGCTTTTTATCCCCTACTTCAATACGAGCCCCTGATTCCAAATCTTCTATATTTTGTCCCGATAGTTTTCCATATTCTTTAAAAGCACGGGTACTGTAATAAACATCACCGTCTACTTCATAAGCGTATCCCAAATCAATAAGATCTTTTACAAAGCTGATAATGTTATCCATGTTTTCTGTAACCTTAGGATGAACCGTGGCTTTCTTTACATTTAAGGCAGCCGCATCTTTATAGTACTCATCAATATACTTTTCACTGACTTCCCCTGCAGTTACGCCTTCTTCTCTGGCTTTGTTAATAATCTTATCGTCTACATCCGTAAAGTTTTGCACAAATTTCACCTTGTTGCCTCTGTACTCCAAATATTTCCGCAAGGTATCAAAGACTACAAATGGCCGGGCATTTCCAATGTGAAAATAATTATATACGGTTGGACCGCAGACATAGATTTTTATCTCCTCTTTATCAATGGGGATAAATTCTTCTTTTTTTCTT
>CAUEYG010000193.1 GCA_959021945.1 uncultured Eubacteriales bacterium
GCCCAAAAGAAAGAGGTGATACTCAAGATAGATAATGAACTGAGTTATTTTGACACAGGATTTTTGGAGACCTATCTTGCCGATGTTTTTGCGCCTTCCGGTCTAAAAGTAAAAGTTATAAAAAACGCTGAGAAAAAGGCGGATGCCAGCTTGGTACTTGTGAACAAATCTTATCGCTCACAAACAGATACGATGCAGTTTACAGCTCCTCTCTTTCGGATTACTGGGAGCCTGTTTATCCGCACTGGAGTATCAAAAGATCCGGAGCGCGCATTAAAGGGTGTCAGTGTAAAGAGCCAATTTTCAAAAGAGGAAAAAAAGACTTTATCCTATAATGGAGAATCCATCACACTGCAGGAAACCGAGTCCATAAAAAAAGCAGTGGATCTGGCCGAAAAAGGGCACTTCGACTGCATCCTGGGAGATCAGACGGCTATTTCCAGATATTTAGAACGCAAGGGAATGCAGGATGAATATAAAAATACCTTTGCAGAGCTGTATAAAAATAATGTGTGCATTATGACAGAACAAACAGATAGCCTGCTATACAGCATATTGAACCAATGCATACAAAACGCAGATCTAACGATCCTGATGGGGCAAGCACAGGAGCGGTGGTTCGGCATTTCCGATACACTGGTGCAGGAAGACCGTTATCAAGATGCTACAACCTTGTTAATGATTGTATTTGCAGCTGTCTTTTGCACGTTCTTCTTTTACTATCAGTCCAACAAAAACCTTTATAATGAACTTACAGACCGCATGAATCAATTGACTGCCAGTAAACAGGAAATGCAAACGACTTTTAATGGAGTCTCTTACTATATGGCGGAACTGGATTCCCAGGGCTTTATTCTTGATATTAACAAAGCTTTTCTAAATTATGTAAACTGCGAACCTTTGGGAAAGCATATTGCAAATGTTTTGGATTTGCCGGAAGTTACCCAAACGATTTTAGAAGATATGCTAAAACAGACCAATGATACAGGTCGTGGGACCTCAAAGGAAATCACCTTAAAAAGAAATATATTGGAGGTAAATATTTTTCCTATTTTAAACGCAAAAAATGAAGTGGAAAAACTGCTCTTTATGGCTGGGGATGTGACCAGTGAAAGGATGGCGGAAAGGCAAATGCTGCAGGACAATAAAATGATTGCAGTAGGACAACTGGCTGCCGGAGTGGCCCATGAGATTCGGAATCCTCTGGGTATTATACGGAATTACTGTTATGTATTAAAGAGCATGAAAGATGAGGAATCCCAGGCTCAAGCAGTACAAGTAATTGAAAAATCAGTGGACACGGCTGGAAATATTATTGACAATCTTCTTAACTTTTCCCGTATTTCCAAGAAAAAGATTGGAAAGGTTCATATAAAAGAGCATATTGATTCTGTAATCGCTCTAAACAAAGGGATGCTAAAGAAAAAAGCAATTTCAGTTTTCATACAATGTGAAAGGGATTTTCAGGTACAGATGGCAGTAGAGTCTTTTGATATGATCTTTATTAACCTGGTCTCTAATGCCATTGATGCTATGTCTTCACAGGGAAAACTAATGATTGCCATTGAAGAAGGGGAGGCGGAATTTTTTATAGAAGTGACAGATACAGGGACTGGTATTGACGAAGAAATCCTGGGAGATATCTTTAATCCATTTTTTACTACAAAGAGCAGTACAAAAGGAAACGGACTGGGGCTTTATATTGTTTACAATGAAATACAAAAAATGAACGGGAAAATCCAGGTTAGGAGCAAGCTGGGTGCAGGGACAACCTTTAAGGTGGCTTTGCCTTTAAAAGTGAGAGCAGAGGAGGAGGACAGCAGTGAGTAAAGAAAACTTTTATATTTTAGTAGTAGATGATGAGCAGGACTATTGTAACGTTTTAAAAATGATACTGACAGGAAAAGGCTATAAGGTAGATACCTGCGGGAATGGAGAGGAAGCCGTTCGAAAGCTGGAAAAGAAAAGTTACGATTTGGTCATTAGTGATCTATGTATGCCTGTTATGGATGGCCGTCAATTGCTGGAAGAAATCAAAAAGAAAGAATATGACACAGAAGTCATTCTGTTAACTGCTCATGGAACCATTGAAAAAGCAGTAGATGCCATGAAGGCAGGGGCTTATACTTACGTGACAAAGGGCAGGGATCCGGAAGAGCTATTCGTGGAAATTCGAAAAATTCGAGATGCCAGGAAAATGCGTCGGGATAATGGAATAAAAAAAGAAAAGGGCACCGGAGCTTTTATGCTGGAAAGTAAAAACCAAAAATACCGTCAAATGTTGGAATTGGCGGAAAGGGCGGCCCAAAGCGATTCTAATATTTTGATTTTGGGGGAGTCTGGTTCAGGTAAAGAAGTGCTGTCTTCTTTTATTCATCAAAAGAGCCGCCGCAAAGACGCCAATTTTATGGAATTGAACTGTCAGGCTCTGTCAGAATCCATATTGGAGTCAGAGCTTTTCGGACATGAGAAAGGAGCCTTTACAGGAGCTGACAGGCGGCGTATTGGCCTGTTTGAAGCTTCGAACGCCGGCACACTATTTCTGGATGAAATCGGCGGAGTTTCTATTAATCTACAGGCAAAATTACTAAAGGCCATTGAGAACAAGCAGATTTACAGACTGGGAAGTAGCACTCCCATTAATGTGGATTTCCGCCTGATTACCGCCACTAACCATAATTTGCGCCAGGATATGGCGGATGGATGCTTTCGAGACGATTTGTTTTACCGCATCAGCACCATTGTATTGGAGCTGCCACCCTTACGGGAACGCCCGGAGGATGTCCCGCTTTTTATTGAATATTTCTTTCAGAAATATCAATGTGAGATGGACAAAGAGGTCACGGCTATTGACCCAAAAGTGCAAGAACTTTTGGTAGGCTATCATTACCCGGGCAATGTACGAGAATTAAAAAATATTGTGGAGCGGCTCATCGTCCTCACTGAGCCGGGTGGAAAAGTAAAACAAGAATATTTGCCTTCTGATGTAGTAAACAATCAGAACAAAACAGGGTTCATACAAATGCCGGAGATTGATTATACCGTATCTCTGAGAGAATACAGGAGCAAGGTAGAAAAGGAGTATATTGAGGGTCTTTTGCAGCGGTATCCAAAAGATATGAATAAAGTTGCTGAAATACTGGATATTTCAAGAAGGCAGCTCTTTAACAAACTGGTGGAATATGATTTGAAATAAAAATACTTCCATTGGATAATTCTTGACATTTTTCTTAATACTGGATAGAATAATTTTACAAACATTAGTATGTGCTAACTAATGAAAATCATAATAAAAAGGATTCTCTGCAAGTAGGAAAAGGAGTGGTAAAAATGAAACAGCATAAGTTTTGGGCATGGGCTGCAGTTTGTTGCTTTGTGATGGTTTTTTATACAGGCTATAAGCATAAGTAGTGTTAACTAGTGTGAAACAGAAGGGGGCTGCCTGATCAGGATTTTCATTCCTTGATAACGAGCAGCCCCTTTTGCTATGTTTTTCTCTCTTTTTCTCTCATTGAGAGAGTTTTTTTATGAGCTGCTCCATATCCTCTGGAAGCGATGCTTCAAAGCGGAGCGCCCGGCCTGTCACAGGATGGGTCAATGCCAGTAGTTTTGCATGAAGCGCCTGGCGTTCAATGAAGAAAGGGTTTGTTTCACCGTAGAGATGGTCGCTGACAATAGGGTGTCCGATATGGGCCATATGGACGCGGATTTGATGTGTTCTCCCTGTTTCCAGGGACAGCTCCACCAGGGAATACCCGCAGGAAAAACGCTGCAAAACATGGTAATGGGTAATGGAGGGGGACCCATCTTCCATTACTGCCCGTTCTACTCGATCCGGATCCGGCTTTCCAATAGGCAGATCAATGGTGCCGCGGTCCTCAGCAACCAGTCCCTTTACAATGGCTACATATTGCTTTTCCACAAGACCGGCCTGGCTCTGCTTCATAAAGCTGGCTTGGCAGTGGGAATTTTTTGCAACAGCTACAAGGCCTGAGGTATCCATGTCCAGCCGGTTCATAAAGCGTATTTTAAAATTTTGGCCTGAGTTTAGCATATAATTCATAATTCCGTTGGCAAGAGTATGCTGCGGGTGTCCCTTTGTAGGATGAACTACCAGACCGGGCTGCTTGTTAATGATCAACAGACTATCGTCTTCATATACTGCAGAAATGGGGATGTCCTCAGGAATAAAATCACTGGTTTCCTCAGGAAGACGGATGGTAATCACATCTCCTGCCTTAGGCGTAATCCAGCCCGGAGTCTGTACTCCGTTTAAACAAACCAGCTTTTCACGCTTTATCTTGTTTCGCATGCGGGCGGAAAACTGAAAATGCTGGCGGAGGACGCCTTTCACATCTAAATCTTTATCTTCTTCTTTAATAATATACTTAAATTCTGTCATGCTTCTTCCTATAAAAATTTCGTTTTTACCTTGTCCCAAAAATCGTAAGTTTCAAAACGCAGTAAGTTGATAATGGTTTCGGAAAATTCAATCTTAATTTCACGGGCATGGGAATATTCATGTTCAATACCATCGTTTAGCAGAAAAAGATTCCCGCCTTTTCCTTCTTCCGGTACAATTCCTAGTGAAAGCTCAGAAGGCAGCAGAATACTGGAAGTAAAAGAACGGTAAGCAGTTGTATTCATTGGGGCAATAGGGGTCACTTGCAGCAGCCGGATACGCGGAT
>CAUEYG010000194.1 GCA_959021945.1 uncultured Eubacteriales bacterium
TTACAAGGTATTATAAAATACAGAAACAAGTTAGTAAAGAGAGGATGCAAAAAAATGAAAAATACAGGACAGGCAGCAAATATCGTTATGACAGCTCTGATGATTGGCATTATCACAGTTTCCATTATGTTTATTAAGATCCCCATTCCAGGTACGCAAGGATATGTGCATTTAGGGGATGCTATGATTTTCTTGTCTGTATTGGTGCTGGGGTGGAAGCACGGAGCAGCAGCTGCTGCCATTGGCGGCGCTTTAGGCGATATTATGGGAGGCGCGCCTATATGGGCGCCGTGGACTTTTGCCATTAAAGGCATTATGGCTGTGATCATGGGAGTTCTCATTGCCCGCACTTTACATAAAAAGAGCTGGACCATTGTAGGTGTTTCCGTAATGGAGTTGATCGGCATGGTCCTGGCAGGCATTTTTATGGTAGCGGGATACTATGTTGCAGAAGGTGTTATTGTTGGAAATTGGGCAGCTCCTATTTTGGGCGTTCCATGGAACATAGGCCAATTTGTTGTAGGTATGGTGATTGCCAGCGTCTTGGCGGCAGCTTTATATAAAACCCCGGCCAGACGGTATTTTGCCTATCGTTTGGACAAAAGAAGCCAATGACAAAGAGCAAGAGGAACAGGTAAAACGCAGGGAACAAAAGTGTCCCTGCGTTTTACCATGTTATCAGTCCGTTTTGCAGCAGATAATTGGCTGCTGTAATTTCTTCTTTTAAGATTCGAAACATATTCCTTCCTGCAAAGATGCTGTCAGCCCCTTTTTCTCCAAGGTTTTGCCCAATGTAAAGGACTAAAGTCCCCTGGCTTAATTTGTCTAGAGCATCGTCAATGCGGCGTATTTCTTTTATTTCAGGCGCCGGTGTTTTACGGACCGCCTGGGCGAGGCGCTGGTTGACAGATTGTTTTTCATAAACGATCCCAGGATCTAATTTGAAGATCTTGGCAGCAGCCTCTGCGCCAATTCGCTGGTGCTCTGTAAACTGTCCTTTGGAAAAAGTGTATTTGTCTCCCTCAAGGCGGCCGAAAGCTTTCATTGCATCTAAGTATCCCAGCCGAATAATGCGTTTTGTATTATCAATGTCAAAGATCAGAAAATTGCCTAGATCCCAGGAGCTTTTAATTACGATTACTTTGGAGGCCGTTTCCTCCGCCAGCTCTAGTGTATCCTTCCTCACGAAACCGGCAGCCTCTAAATGTACGGCAACAATGGTATCTGCTCCCCGTTTCAGGGCCAATTCCACAGGCATTACATCAGCGTAACCTCCGTCAATATAGCGAACGCCGTCAATTTCCTTTGCGTGAACAGCAGGGAAACAGGCGGCGCTGGCCAGAATAAAATCCTGCAGTTTCCCGTGGGGAATATCTTCTGTAAAAAGGTAGTGTGGTTTTAGGGAAGGCAGCTCCACAGTGACAACACCTAGCTCTACGTCAGAATTTCGAACCCGGTCCTCATCAATATATTTTTTTACAATTTTCTCTAAACCAGAGACGCCTGCTCCGCCTTTGGTAAGGATTTCTTTTGCATAGGCCATGGCTTCTCCGGCGCTCATCCCTCCAATTTCAAAATCAAAACGCCCAAATTCTTTTCCGCTTGCGTCCACATCAAAGACCATACAGGTCTCTAATTCTTTCCACAGCTTTACTGCCGGCTCAAAGTCATCCTGGGCAACCATAGCGCCGTTGAGGGCACCTACAGAGGTGCCTGTTACAATATGAACAGGCATCTCAATCTCTCGCATGGCCTGCCATACACCGATTTCATAAGCGCCCCGTGAGCCGCCGCCGCTTAGTACAAATGCGTTCTTCTGCATAAAAGTTCCTTTCCGGTTACTGAAAACGTTCTTACTAATAGAATATTAGCAATAGCCTGGAGAAAATACAAGAAAAAGGTATTTTATATTTTTGCACAAGTATTGAACATATGTTTGCAATATGGTAAAATAAAGAACACAAGTTTAGAAAACCAAAAGACGGACAGCGGGGGATTTGCAATGGATTTGATGCTTGATAAACTGAAAATACTGGCTGACAGCGCTAAATACGATGTTTCCTGTTCCAGCAGCGGCGTAGGCAGACGCAATAACGGGACCATTGGCAGCGGAGCTGCAGAGGGAATCTGTCACACCTGGTCAGCGGATGGGAGATGTATTTCCTTATTAAAGGTGCTGTTTACAAATAAATGTGTCTATGACTGTGCGTATTGTGTGAACCGGCGCAGCGCTGATGCAGAAAGGGCCTCTTTTGAACCAGAGGAGCTGGCTCGTCTGACCATTGAATTTTACAGGAGAAATTATATAGAAGGGCTGTTTTTGAGCTCTGCGGTGGAAGTATCACCGGATTATACAGCGGAACGAATCCTTTATTGTCTGAAACTACTGCGCAGAGATTATGGTTTTGCCGGGTATATCCATGCAAAGATTATTCCGGGCGTTTCCCAGGAACTGGTACACGCCATAGGCCTTGAGGCGGACCGGCTCAGCGTTAATATTGAAATGCCTACCAGCAAGAGCCTGTCCCTCTTTGCGCCTCAAAAAAAGCCAAAACAAATTTTCAGCCCCATGCGCCAGATCACCAATACTCTCATTGAACGAAAAGGGCTGAAAGGGCCGGGAACCATGTTTAAGGGACAAAATTTAAATTCTCCGGGTAACTACTTGACCCCTGCCAATGACAGGCTTACGGTAAAGGCTGCTCAGCTGAGAGAAAATCAAAACAAAGACAGCGGGAACGGGGAGCCTGCAGTCCTTGTGCCATCCAGGCTCAAAAAAGAAGTCTTTGCTCCGGCAGGTCAGACAACGCAAATGATCATAGGGGCGGGCAAAGAGACGGATCAGCAGATTTTGACAACCACGGAAAATCTTTATCATACTTTTAAGATGAAGCGGGTATATTATAGTGCTTATATACCGGCAGTTTCTTCGCCCATTTTGCCTGACGCCTTTACAGCGCCGCCTTTGGGAAGGGAGCATCGCCTGTATCAGGCTGACTGGCTGCTGCGGTTTTATGGATTCCGTGCTGAGGAGATCTTAGATGAGCAGCATCCAAATTTGGACCCGGATATGGACCCAAAGGTTACTTGGGCGCTGCGTCACTTAGACCAATTTCCTGTGGAGATCAACAAAGCTGCCATGGACTGGCTGCTGCGCATTCCAGGCGTAGGGATGGTATCGGCTCAACGCATTATCCGCCAGAGAAAAGTTGCTGCCGTTAAGTATGAAGACCTGAAGAAAATGGGCGTAGTGATAAAGCGGGCGAAACATTTTCTGACCTGCTCCGGGAAGTACTATGGTGAAAAGAGATTTATGCCGGAAGTCATAAAAGATCAAATATTGGAAATAAACGATGGGATTCAAATGTCAATGTTTGGGGATCATTTTGCTTCCCTGCCGTCTGCTGGAGAAACAGGAAAGAAGGTGCTGAATCATGGTTGATTATCTGTACGACGGAACCTTTGAGGGGTTGCTGACTTGCATCTATCATCATTACTATACGGAAAAAGCCAGCGGCATTTTTCCAAAAGACCAATATCAGTCCAGCATGTTGGGAGGATATCAAGAAATAGAGACAGAACAAGAGAAAGCCATGCTGGTTTATGATGCCATTAAGACGAAAATCTCAGACTATAATCTAAAGCGAATTTATAAAGTGTTTCGTTCCAATGCAGAGCGAAAGGAATGTAAGATCTTGCACTATGTAAGGCTTGGTTTTGTAAAGGGCTCAAAAATCAGCCTGCTCCATGGCGACCCCATTGTAGTTCCTGTCCAGGAGGCGGAGTATAAAATCAATACAGAAATCCACAGGCTGAAAGGCTTGATTCGCTTTTCTGAGCTGCAAGATGGCGTTTTGTACAGCCCCATTGAACCGGATCATGATGTGGTGGAATTTTTGGCGGACCATTTCTGCGACCGCTTTAAAAAGGAAGCCTTTCTTATCCACGATGTGAAGCGAAAAAAGGCATTGGCCGCTTATGAAAGGCGCTGGTATATTACAGCATTTACAGATGAAGATCTCACATCCTGGTCAGAGGAGGAGCGCGCATATCAGAGCATGTGGAAACAGTACTTTGAAAATATGGCCATCAAAGAAAGAATCAACCCTCGCTGCCAGAAAAACAGGATGCCCGTTCGTTATTGGAAAAACCTGACGGAATTTCAATGATAGTCAAAGCTGGGAAGGTTAGCCCAGCAGGGCCCCTTCCAGTTCTAACAGGTATTTTTTAATATGAACCCCTCCCGCATATCCGGTTAAGCTGCCATCTGACCCCAGCACCCGGTGGCAGGGGATAATAATCATAATGGGATTCTTATTATTGGCAAGGCCTACAGCGCGAAAACCCTTAGGGCAGCCAATGGCTTGGGCAATATCTTTATAAGTGCGGATTTCTCCATAAGGAATCTCTTGCAGGGCTTTCCAGTCTTTTTTCTGAAACTCTGTTCCCTTTGGATTGAGAGGGAGATGGAATTCTTTACGCTTGCCGGAAAAGTATTCGTCCAGCTGCTGCGCCACCTTTTGGTTAAGGACAGTATCTTCGTGAGTCCACGAACCTTTAACAGGTGGGTCATAAGAATCCAGAGTAAGTTCAACTAAGGCGCTGTCTTCTGTTACAATGCGCAGAGTGCCAAAGCTTTGTAGGAAGAAACATGGAGCCGACGGATAAAATATGGAGATTGGAC
>CAUEYG010000195.1 GCA_959021945.1 uncultured Eubacteriales bacterium
AGATTATCGCAGATGAAATATTTTTATTTTTAGAGACGAAAAAAAAGATCGAGCGTCTTCTTCTCAACGAATGGACGAAAGATGAAGTTATGAGCGGTTTACAGGCCTTGTGCTCTAATACAGATCTGCGGCCTATGCAGGACGCCGGGTTTGGCAGGCAAATGGCAGATTGGCTGATTGGAATTAACCTGACATCAGTAGCTACTGTTAAATATCGAAACTCTAACCATGATAAAGTTCTGAACATTGGGAGAGTTTTGCTGCCTACTTTGAAAATTATCTATGACAGGGATAAAGAAATTGAAAACTTTCAGAAATCACGGTACTACAAATTGATTGCACCCTTTAAAACGGAGGATGGAGAAGTGATTGAAGCGCTGTACTGTGAAAAGGACAGTGAAAAGTTTGAGAAAAAGGAATACTTGGAAGGTATTTTAGAACAGCTTCAGGGAAAAGATGGAATTATCACGGATAAGACGGTAGAATTGAAAAAGGAATATGCGCCATACTTATTTAATCTGTCCAACCTGCAAGGGTACATTACCAGTAAACATAAAGGATGGACCTCTGAGAAAGTTTTAAAAGTTGCTCAGGACTTGTACGAAAAAAAACTGATTACTTACCCCAGAACAGCCAGCAGTGTTTTAGATGAAAGTTTAAAAGAAAAGGCGGCAAAAGTCTTAGAGGTTGTAAAAAAGGGGCTGCCATATGAAGGAGAAGTGCAGTTTACTGACTCAAAACGGATCTTTGACAGTAAAAAAGTAGAAAGCCACTCAGCCATTACTCCTACCTATGTTATACCAAAAACTATAACAGAAGATGAACAAATTATATATGATGCAGTGAGAAAACGCTTTATTGCCCAATTTCTCCCAGTATCAGAAAGCGAGGAAACAAAGCTTACCATTGAACCAAAGGAGTGCTCGGTTCACGGGGTTTTCACTGCAAAAGGCAAAGTACAGCGAAAGGCAGGGTGGAAAAAAGCAGAAGAAATTTCTTCAAAAGAGGTGTTGATGCCTCCTGTGAAAAAAGGAGACTCTCTGGAGCCTGGAGAATTTGTTATAAAAGAGGTTGTACGTAAGCCTCCAAAACACCATACGGAGAAAACCTTATTACGGGTTATGGAAACCTGCGGCAAAAGTTACGAGGAGGAAGATTCTGAGGAAATGATGATGGCCATTTTAAGCGGATTCAGCATCGGCACTCCGGCCACCAGGGCAGAGACAATACGAAAGCTGAAAGATGTGGGATATATCACGGTCAAAGGCAAATCCTTGCTGTGCAGCGATTTAGGACGTATGATGGTAGAGACCTTTCCTGTTAAAGAATTATTTGATCTGGAATATACGGGACGTTTGGAAAAGACTCTTTCTGACATTGAAAAAAATAAAGTAAAAAAAGAAGATTTTCTAGGCATGATAAAACAGTTTACAGAAAGTTCTGTAGAAACTATTAAATCAGATCAGGTTTTCGCATCGCAAGTGGCAGTGCCTGAGTCCGCCAATATTGTAGGCATATGTCCGGAGTGCGGCAATCCGGTCATGGAATCGGAGAAAGCTTTTGGATGCAGCAACTGGAAAAACGGATGTAAGTTTGCTGTTTGGAAAAATGATAAGTTCATTGAGAGCAAAGGCAAAAAAGTGTCAGAAGATATGGTCCGTCTGCTGCTTGAAAACGGCAAAGTGGGATTTCATGGCCTGATCAGTAAAAAAGGCAATAAGTTCAGCGCTTACCTAAAGTATGTGAAAGATCCTGAAAAAGAATATTATAGCTGGAAAATCGAGTTTCTGAACTAAAGGATGTATTTGTGTGCCGCAGTGCTTTATCAGTATCATATAACATATGATAGAAAGGGATAGCCCTATGTTTAAATCCATACAAACCAAGACTATGTTTTTCTTAGTAGCCTTTGCTGTCAGTATTTTACTCGTAACAGGATACCTTGTTATGTTTGGCGTCGGTATGGTGACGAACAAGGTAAAAGAAGACAGTTTAAAGGATAAAGCTATTACTTTATCCAATATTATTTCCTCTGGTCTGATTGTCCACCATCAAATAGATGGAACCTCTGACCAAGCAATGGAAGCTCTTTTTTCAGATGAAGTTTCAGGAACAAGTTTTTTGATTAATCAAGATAAAGTGACCATTGGATGTGAGGATAAAGAAAAGCCCTATGATTTGAATTTTCGCGGAAAAAGTCAGGTACAGGCAGTTTACAAGAATAATATGTTCTATGTTGCTGCTGTAGCAAAGGTTCAGGGACAGAAAGGCTGGTTCGTTGTTGCAGAAGAAACGGAATCAAGCGCTTTCCCCCATCTCAACCTGTTAAAGACTACAGTTATTGTACTTATTATTATCATTTTATTTTGCTTGTGGCCTCTGGGAAAAAGGATTTCCTTTCAGATTCAAAAACCAGTTAAAAAGCTGGCTGATTCTGCTGCCCAGATTGCGAAGGGAGATATAAGCCATGGAATAGAAATAAAAGAAGAGGGAGAGCTGGCGGATATTGCAGCTTCTTTTAATACAATGCTTGATAACCTGAAATCAACGATGCAGCAAGTGCTGGACAAATCAGGAGAAGCTGCATCAATGCAGGAGATCATGGAATATGTGGAAGAAACCTATGATAATCTGCCAGGCGGAGTTCTGAGCATTAATACGCTGGGGGAAATCACTACTTTTAACCAAGCAGCGGAGGCGCTTACGGGCATTGAGGCCAGCGAGCTGATTGGGATTGATATTAAAAATCCAACGCCCCCTGGACTGAAGAATCTTTTGGACCCCTTAAGGAGATGCCTTAGCAGAGGGTCTTTGCAGCTAAAAACTCTTACAGATATAAAAAATAAAGAGGGTACTGTCATTCCTGTCGTTTACAGCATTAATATTCAATTTGGCATGAATAATGAAGTTTTGGGCGCTATTTGTGTTTTTCGCCGCATCGAGGATATTAACCGATTTGAAGAAAGCGCTAATCGGGTAAAAAACCTGGAATCTCTGGGAGAGATGGCAGCAAGCATTGCCCACGAAATTAAAAATCCATTGACTAGCATCCGAGGCTATGCCCAATATATGAAAGTGGAACTGGAAGACAAGGATATGGAAGAGCTAGATATTATTTTGTATGAGGTCGACAGACTTACTGCTATGCTGGATCGTTTCCTTAATTTTGCAAGGCCCAAGCTTCCTGATTTAAGAATGGAAGATCTGGGCAGCCTGATGCAGTATGTTGTTACCTTAGTGAAACGAGAGCTGCCATCTAATATACAGATCCGCACTGAATTTTCACAAACACCTAAGGTAATGGTGGATAAGGAAATGTTTGAACCCCTTGTTTTGAACCTGATACTCAATGCGATTCAGGCTATGCCAGAGGGAGGAGAGATTTTGCTCCGCACATACTATGATAAAAAGAGAGATGTAGTCTGCGCCGAGGTTCAGGATAATGGAGAAGGAATTCCTCAAGAGATTTCAGATAAAATCTTTGATCCTTTTTTTACAACCAAAGCAGACGGAACAGGGATGGGGCTGGCTATTGCCTCAAGAACAGTGGAAGCCCATAAAGGCGTGTTGGAAGTGGAAAGTGTAGTAGGAGAAATGACCAGATTTACTATTATACTCCAAGCTGCGGCGCAGGAAGAACGCAGAGGAGAACAATCAGGAGAATACCTATGAAAACAAAAAAAGTACTTATTGTAGATGACGAACAGAATGTACGGCAGCTTTTAAGCAAAGTGCTGAAGAAAGAAGGCTATGAAACATATACAGCGCGCGATGGGAAGGAAGGGCTGGATTTACTGCAGGATACAGGGATTGATATTATTATCAGCGATATCCGCATGCCCAATATGGATGGAATTGAATTTTTACACCGAACGAAAGAATTGGATTCCGGTATTGGTTTTATTTTGATCACTGCCTTTGCTACGACTGAGACAGCCATTGAAGCCTTAAAAAGCGGAGCGCAAGACTATGTAACAAAACCTTTTGATATTGGTGAAATTGTTACTGCTGTGGGAAAACTGGCCATTGCAAGTGAGCAGGACAGCAGTTTTAGCGATACAGTACAGGACGAAGATTTAAAAACCCAAAGTAAAAGCCCTAAAATGCAGCAAGTGCTGCAGCTTGCAAAAAGAGTTGCAGCAGCAGATTCTACTGTTTTAATTATGGGTGAAACCGGAACAGGGAAAGAAGTAATTTCTACAGCAATTCATAACTGGAGTGTCAGAAAAGATTATCCTCTTATAAAAGTTAATTGCGGTGCTATTCCTGACAATCTATTGGAAAGTGAGCTGTTTGGATATGAAAAAGGAGCCTTTACCGGAGCAGTAACAGCAAAACCCGGAAGATTTGAAATTGCTGATAAAGGAACAATCTTCCTGGATGAAATCGGAGACATTTCACCTTCCCTGCAGGTCAAACTGCTGCGGGTACTGCAAGAAAAAAACTTTGAACGTTTGGGAGGGATTACCAGTATTCGTTCAGATGTTCGAGTCATTGCCGCCACCAACAAAAATCTTAAAAAAGCCGTAGAACAAGGAGAGTTTAGGGAAGACCTTTATTATCGTCTCAATGTGGTGCCTATTAATCTTCCCCCGTTAAGGGAAAGAGCAGAAGATATTGAGGACTTGATTGGCTATTTTTTACATAAATCAGCGCTCATCTCTGGA
>CAUEYG010000196.1 GCA_959021945.1 uncultured Eubacteriales bacterium
GATTTTTTTTAAAGGCTGCCCTCTTCGCTGCAAGTGGTGCTCCAACCCGGAAGGGCTGGAAAGAAAATATCAGATTATGCTGAAACCGGCTTCCTGCGTTAGTTGCGGGGCATGCGTTCCTGTTTGTCCAGTAGGAATTCATAGTATTTCCAAAGAGGGAGAACATATCATTGACCGCAGTATTGACTGTCTTGGCTGCGGCAAATGTGTGGAAGCATGTATGACGTCGGCTCTCAAAGTTGCCGGAGAACAGCAGCCTATTTCAGAACTTCTGGAATATGTTGAGGAGGACCGGGCTTTTTATGAACAGTCAGGCGGCGGCGTTACCTTGGGAGGCGGGGAAGTAACTTCTCAGCCCGAGGCGGCTATAAACCTGCTCATGGCATGTAAACAGTCAGGCCTTAATACAGCTATTGAAACCTGCGGTTACACAAAAAAAGAAACCATTTTAAAATTTGCCGAGTTTGTGGATTTGTTCCTTTTTGATATGAAACATATTGACCCGGACCGCCACTTGGAACTGACTGGTGTGAGAAACGAAATGATTTTAGAAAACCTCCAGGAACTCTTAAAGAAAAGGCACAATGTAAAAATCAGGATGCCCATGTTAAAGGGCATTAATGACAGCGAAGCAGAGATTCGCGGAGTGGTTGACTTTTTAATGCCTTATAAAGATTACAAAAATTTCAAAGGCATTGACCTGTTACCTTATCATAAATTGGGGGTAAATAAATACAACCAGTTGGGCATGGATTATCCCATTGAAGGAGATCCCAGCTTGAGTGATGAGGATTTGGACAGAATTGAAGGTTGGATCAAGGAGTACGATTTTCCGGTTTCTGTGATCAGGCATTAGAAACCCGGCAGAAAGGCAGCATTTATGGGAATTATAAATGAAAAAGCGATGGATCGCATCATACAGGAATCTGTACCTGGGAAACAGGTTACAATTGCTCATGTTATCGCATCCCCCATGTCAGATATTTATGAAAGGCTGGGGATTGATGATAAAGGCGCCATCGGAATTTTAACCTTGTCCCCTTACGAAACTGCCATTATTGCAGCAGATATTGCGACAAAGACTGCTGATGTGGAAATTGGATTTTTAGATCGTTTTACAGGGTCCGTGGTTATTTCAGGGGACGTACAGAGTGTGGAAACAGCGTTAAAAGCAGTAACCGAAACCCTTTGCAATCAGCTGGAATTTACTACAGTACCCATCACACGGACATGAGAAAAAAAAGAATTATGGTAATTGGTCCAAGAGGATGTGGCAAAACCACCCTTGTAAATTGGATCAATGATTATGACGGACCTCTTCGGAGGACGCAGGATACAATTTATGGCAAAAAGACCATTGATGTGCCCAGTGCATACATAGAGAACGCCTGGATGTACAAACATATGATTGCTTTAGCACAGGATGCCTGGTGTATTTTGGCTCTCGTAGACCAAAGCCGCAAGGACGAAATCTATTCTCACGGCTTTGCCAGAGCGTTTCGCTGTCCGGTCATAGGAGTCATCAGCAAATGTGATCTTTCGCCGGAAAATGAACCTATATGTATGAGGCAATTAAAAACCATTGGCATTTATGAGCCATATTTCAAAGTCAGTATACCCAAAGGGATTGGTACTGACCAACTAAAATGTTATTTACTTGAGAATGAAAGAAAGGTAAGGGGTCTATTATGAAGTTCATAACCGAAGAGGACTTACGGGATTTGTATAAAAAACAGCCCTTTACAGACTACGACCCGAAGCCTGGAGAAAGGCTGACGCCAGGGGCCAGACAGTTCCTGGTAGACCGGGGGATTAATATGTACGACAACGATGAACCCTTTGTAAAACCAGCTGAAAGACGAAAAGAAACCCTTGCGGAATCTGCAGTCCAGCCGGTGACAGAAAGGCAAAAGAGAAGATTTTGTATGAGAGTAAAGGTGCTGCAGTCTATTTTCTTGTTGACAGCAGAAGAGCTACTAAAAAAGGATATTTGTCTTTCTCAACAGGTGACAGGTTTATACAGACAGTTTAGCGGACTGAAAACAGTGGGAGACGGAAAATGTGAAGCTTCTGAACTGTGCTGCAGCGCTTGCAGCGGTATGAATGAAGAGAACTTTTCATCAAGCCTGGGAGAATGTTTTGAAATAACAGATTTCCACATGCAGATGGAAAAGGGCAGAGAAATGCTGCTCCTTCACAGACTAAGAAGCGAATTGGAGGCATTGGAACTTGACCTTCCTGATTATTTGGAGGAGGGAGAACTCCAAAAACAAGTTTCGGGAAAATTAAATCAGATCATCAATACCTTGTCACAGATGATCTGCGGGGCACTGGGAGGTAAAGAATGCCAGAGAAAAATGTAACCTTTGAATATTGCGACCAGATGGTAGAAGACTTTGAAAAGGTAATAAAACATCCAATCAAAGAAAAGTCATCTGTGTACTACACCGGGGTTGATTTAGGAACCGCCTGTGTTGTTCTCGCTGTATTAGATGAGAACAGACGTCCGGTAGCCGGGGCATATCGTTACGCTGATGTTGTGAGAGACGGTATGGTAGTGGACTATATCGGCGCAGTTCAGATTGTGCGGGAATTAAAAGAGGATCTGGAAGACAAACTAGATACAGAACTTCTTTATGCAGCAGGGGCCATTCCTCCGGGTACAGATACTCTGGATTCTGGAGCAGTAAAAAATGTAATTCAGGGAGCAGGCTTTCTGGTTACGAATCTGCTGGATGAGTCTACAGCAGCTAATGAAGTTTTAAAAATGACAAATGGAGCAGTTGTAGATATCGGAGGAGGTACAACAGGGATTTCCATTTTAAAAGATGGAAAAGTAGTTTATATCGCTGATGAACCTACAGGCGGAACTCATTTTTCACTGGTTATTTCAGGGGCCTACGGCAAATCCTTTGAAGATGCGGAGCTTTATAAAAGGGAAGAAAAGAATCATAGAGAGCTGATACCAGTGCTGCAGCCGGTTATTGAAAAAGTAGCATCAATTATCAGTCAGCACATTAAAGGGTACAATGTGGAAGAGCTTTCCCTGGTAGGCGGCACCTGTTGTCTCACAGGCATTGAAAAGATCATAGAAAAAAAGACTGGGGTATTTACCCATAAACCAAAGAACCCGATGTTTGTAACTCCGTTGGGAATCGCCCTTAGTTGCGGGCAGGAAGAGATGTAAAGGGGGACATAGACGTGGAATTTCGAATCATCAAATCCCCTTCACCGGGAACCATTGATATCTTAATGCGGCGAAAGGGGTCTATAAAAACAGAAAAACCGGACTGCATTGACGCCATTGGTCTTGTTCAGGGCAGGATGATCGAAATGGTTGTAGCTGCAGATGTTGCAGAGAAGACAGTAGGCGTCACTGTTGAGGATATCCGGGGCAGCTGTCCACAGAATATGATTTTACTGGCGATCTTTGGCGATACCGCATCAGTAGAATCTGCCCTTCGGGAAATCAAACGTAAAGCGGAAGAAGGTATAGATATATGTTAACAGCAAGACTGGTAGATCATATCTGGTCTACGAGAAAGGCGGAATCTTTAAACGGTTTGAAGCTGATGCAGGCTGAAATCATCGGCGGTGGCAGTGACGCAGGTCAGCGGATTATCGTAGTTGATATCATCAGCGCAGGTATTGGAGACAGAGTGATTGTAACCACCGGATCTTCAGCCCGCCGTATGTTGGGAGACGATGATATTCCAGTAGATGCAGTTGTAGTAGGAATCATAGACGAGGACTGTAAGTTTGAGTAAAGGGGGAGTGCAAGAATGAGTCTTCTTGAACAGATAAAAGATGCCGGCATTATTGGTGCAGGCGGAGCAGGGTTCCCTACCCATGCAAAACTAACCTCTCAAGCAGAGTATATCCTTCTTAATGGGGCTGAATGTGAGCCTCTGCTGCGGGTAGACCAGCAGCTGATGGAGATGATGCCTGATGAGATCATAAAGGGTTTTGAAGAAGCCGGAAGGCTGGTAGGCGCTAAGAAAGCAAGAATCGGCATTAAAAAGAAACATGCCAAGGTAATTGATCTTTTGAAACAGCGGATTCAGGCTTTACAAGTGGGCGATTTTGTAGAAGTTTGTGAGCTGCCGGACATTTATCCGGCAGGTGATGAACAGGTGCTTGTATATGAATTAACCGGAAGAGTTGTACCGGAGACAGGAATTCCGATTCAGGTTGGCTGTGTAGTTATTAACTCAGAAACAGCTTTAAACATTTATAAAGCATCGCAAGGTCAGCCGGTAACAGAAAAATACATAACCATTGCAGGAGATATTCCAAACAGAGTAACAGTAAAAGTGCCGGTAGGCACGCCGATCATTGATGTCTTGAAATTAAGCGGAATTGAAGATTTCAGTGATTATGGCATTATTGACGGAGGTCCTATGATGGGCCCTATAAAGTCAGATGTCAGCGGATTTGTTACAAAGAAAAATAAGGGCTTTATCCTTCTGAAGAAAAACCATTTTCTGATCAGGAAAAAGTCCGTAACCATGGAACAGGCCAAGAGAGTAAACAAAGCAACCTGTGAACAATGCCGTATGTGTACAGATATGTGTCCTAGATATTTATTAGGGCACAATATGCAGCCCCACAAGATGATGCGGGTAATGAACTATTCTATTGATGATCTTGAAGGTCA
>CAUEYG010000197.1 GCA_959021945.1 uncultured Eubacteriales bacterium
ACAGACAGGTCCAAAGGTAAGAATTTCTTTTTTTGTCCCTGCTTCATTTATTAAACTTGCCTTTGTGTACATGATATTTCCAATCACTTGGCCGTCAAGCTCTATAACAAAGTCAAGTTCTGGTATGAAGTCCTCATGCTGACGCATAATATGGACCAAATAATGTTCTCCGCATCCTGGCACATATAAGTTGTAAAACGCTTTTCTTGTGAGAGCTTCTACTGCCTTATGGTCGGCTTTTTTTTCATTGCGTATTTTTATATTCATTTAAAGTGTCCTGAAGCTTTCAATTAACGCTGAAATTGAACTGCATAGGCCCCTAAAATCTGCTGACATTTTATTGCAGCTGCTACTTGGGGCAGGAGTTCTTGTTTTGCATAATTTCTTTTAGGTTCTGTTGGAGCTGCTGCTATGGACTTACCGCCTATACTGATCCCATAAGCATTATCTTTTGCAAACTTCCACTTGAATTCGCAATCACAAAATTCTTTCTTTTGGTCAATGGATTCTGCAGGCGCAAAGGTTACAGTTTGACCGATAAAAAAACATCCGTCATTATCCTTTTCAGCAGGACATCCGCCTTGAATTCCAACTTTCGTATAAGTGATTTCTAAAAAGGAAGACCGAAAGGTAACTGCCTCTTCCTCTCTGGCATAAGTCAAGTCTGTTTGCGAGCTCTCCCAGTTTGAGATATTCAGCCAGCCTCGTTTACCAAGGGCTGCTACAGGTGTGTTTACTTCCACATATACGGTTTCTCCTTGGTCTTTCTGACCGTTTCTGCGAATTTCTGCATTGATTCTAAGGACTGGTCTAAGGGATTCCCAGCCTTTGGGCAACATTGCACGGATACGGTCCTGCTCCACTTGATATGCCATTACAAATTGTTCAACGTTCATTCTATTTATCTCCCTTTCTCTGGTTTGAGGTCTACCTGCTTACTCCTAGTTTCTCTGCCACATCTTCTTGTGAGAGTCCACTCTTTTTTCTTGCATGAAATAAATTGTTTCCTAAATTCATATACTTTTTCTCCTTATCTTTTTATCGTCCTATTATAGTATTTGATAAGGATAAGCGCTACCAATTATCATAGCCAAATGCGCACGGCTTTTTTACATTAGGAAGCTCCTTAAATGATAACATTCCGTTGTATATCCTGATTTTCTTTATAAAACACTGCACTCAAACATGAGAGACTCGCATTGATCATCAATGGCAATCTCCTTTTGAAAAGAAGAATAGGTTTTGATTTCCGTAAAACCAGCTTCACTTAAATATTGCTCCATTTCTCCAAACTTGTAGAGATGTGTTTGAAAATTCATGTGTTCACTTTGTAAGAGTTTCGTATCATCATACAATTCGTAAATACCCGGCGAAAATTGGGTCTGGCTTTGTTCATCATAATCGTGTTTGTTTTTCAAAATCAGATCAAAGCCTTCTTTTGTTTTTACAGAAACAGATATTTTGTAATCTTGATCATCAGCGCATTTACTGGATACCGTATCGACGGCAAAGACAAATTTTCCACTCGGTGCCAACCCTTCCTTTATGTTTCGCAAAATTTTTTTGCACAAATCCAAATCTGTAAACAAGGAAATGGAACCTGATGGAATAAAAATATAATCGAATTTTTCTTCACAAGAACATTCTGTAAGATCTGCTTGTCTAACTGCAGCATTTGGTTCCTTTTCCTTTAATCTCTTCAGCATTTCACTGGATAAATCGATTCCTCTGACATCCAATCCTCTTTTTACAAAGGGAACGAGAAAACGCCCGCTACCGCACAGGGGTTCTAAAATTTTCGTTCCTTTTTTTGCGTAAGACAGGTAAAACTCCAGTTCTTCTTTTGGCGCATGGCTATGTAAAATCTCGTACATTTCCGTGCACAAACTGCCATAATAATTTTGATTATCCAATCGTCCTCCTAACATTTGCCGTATTGACTGTGGACATATTCAATAGTTTATCATCTAATCATAGAAAAGGCAAAGGAGTTAGCAAACTGAGCAATCTTTAATTCTTGGACAGCTGAACATTGATTCCATATCGATCAAAGATCAGCTTCATCTCACGGTTCAAATCACGTTCCATCTGAATTCGGTCTCTTTCCGAACAACATACCATAACACGAACATTAATGCTGCCTGCTCCAAGAGAAATAATTCCTTTGTAAAAAGGTCCTTCTACAATATCCGGCAAATGTTCTCTGATATTTGGGAATTCGCTTTCCAAAATTTCTTCAACACGTTCAAGTGATTCGCTGTTATCTATGCCAACATCAGTCCATGCATAGGATAAATCTCTTGTCATATTAATAACTCCGCAGACATCTTTATTATTGATGATTTTGATATTTTGGTTGCCGTCCTGAATTTTTGTAGTTCGCACGCCGATTTCTACAACCTTCCCCCGATAATCACCAATCGTTACAATATCGCCTACCTGGAACTCCCCTTCAAAAATAATGAAGAGGCCTGCTAAAATATCAGATACCAGGGACTGTGCTCCAAGACCAACAACCAGAGTTAAGATACCGGCAGAGGCCAGCAATGTAGAAGTGTCAATTCCAAACAAGGCCAAACAATAATACATCACTCCCAAGACGGATGCATATTTTAAAATATTATGCAGGAGCCTGCAAACGGTTTCTCCTTTAGCACTTAAGGTGCGTGACAGCATCTTTAAAATTTTCTGCAGCAGCATGGTAGCGACACTGACTACACCGATAATTAACAAGGCTGCAGTAAAGGCAAATATATTGAAACCTCTGGCCCATTTCCCCATCAGCACATAGGAAAAGATTGAAGTATCTGAAAAGATCTGGTCGCCGAACAGGACGATAAAGCAAATAACAAATGCCAGTACGGATATAATTCCTTTAAATACAAGAAACATCTGTTGCTCCGCTGTCTTTTCCGTCCATTTGATTGTTGCATTAGACCAGCGGCTGGATGCAGAAGATGACTTGCGTATGGTATTGTCAGGCATTTCCACATCAATTGTCGCTGCATCCATGATGGTATCTTCTTTTTTCATTTCACTACGATTAGCATTAGTTACTTCACCTTTTGGAACCTCTGGCAGCCTATTCTCAGCATCTTTTTTCCGCGTTATTGTCAATAATAGGAACATAATACCCAAAGCAAAAATACTGGCCACTACAGAAGCTATGGTCAGAGGCATTCTCTTCCCATATATCCTGTCTGTAGGTACTGATGCATATACGTAATAATCATTGGTTTCTAAAGATGTACCAAAGAACTTTGTCCCGTTCAGGTCCATATATCCCGAATATTCGTCTGCCAACTGCTCCTTTTCAAGGCCATATTTTTCAGAATTCTTTCCAATTAACTTTTCGTCTGGATAATATACAAAGGTATTGTCTTCTTTGTTAACTGCAAAGGTAATCCCGCCTTTACTCATTCTCACATTGGACAGGATTTTATCAATCTGCATATTAGCGGCTGCTTCTTCCAGTTTGGAAGGGACGATGGAAATCTGTACAAATCCATCCGGTTCATTTGTCTTTTTATTGCGCAGCGTTACACCTATATATTGATGATATTCACCACTGACATCATCAATACGTGCTTCTTGAATCAGGTATTCTCTGCCTAACAGCAATTTGTTAAAATCATAGGACTGGTCTTTTGGATTGTCACTGAGTTGGAATTTAGTATACAAAGAGTTTGTCGCGGTTTGTACACCTTTGGCATTAAATATATTTATGGATTCGATGTCCAGGATTTCACTTAATTCTGCCAAGGCTTCCCTGTTTGCTAATTTCTTATTATGTTTGATAATATAAGCTGCAACTTGCGCTTTATTTAGAAAGAGGCCATCATAGTAAGACTCTGTTTCTTTGCGAGCATCGCTTGATTGCAAGATTTCCTTTTCTACAGTCTGCACTTTTTGCAGGTTGCTGGTGGATTGCTGAGACAGGGCGAACAAGGTTTGCATATAGAATGAAATTAACAAAATACACACAAGACCAATCAGGCATATTGTGACGATTCTGCGCCCCACCGATTTGTTGAAAAGCCAGTCGCTGTTTCCAAGCTTAATTTTCTCTGAATCCTTTAGCTTGTTCGTAATAAAAAACGCATATGTCATAACCAAGGTAAGAACAGAAAATACGGTAAATAAGATCATTGCTACCGTCACATTGCGGGACGATGTAATTTCATTTTCTGTGACTGCACATCCTATATAGACTTCACCTAATTTTTTTATTCCACAGTACAGCCTTTCACCATCAATATCCATCCACTTGTAGGTGTTATTTTCCAAATCTTTGACAGATACTCCTGCACTGAGGGAGTCTGTGTTTTCTAAGTTTTCATCTGGGTAGTAAAGGAATGTATAATCCTGTGCGGAGATAGCAAAGGCATACCCGTTAAGTCCTACATGGACATTTCCCAAAATGCTTTTCCATGTAGAAACTGCCTCTAATTGCAGGTCCAGCTCTGCTGTACTCTGCTCAATAACAGCCATTGTCTTATCGTTGATTTTATATCCATAGTAACGATGGGGCTTATCTTTTATAGTTACGTCAAAGGCATCCGAAACTGCTCCGGTGGTAAAAGTTGTTCTGAGCTGATTAGATCGTGAGTATGTAAAGTTGGCTTCCGTTTTTTGTGCCTGAGCTTTAATATTTCC
>CAUEYG010000198.1 GCA_959021945.1 uncultured Eubacteriales bacterium
CAAAATGTTGGGCTCCTTCTTTTTATTTTCCTCACAATGAATGATATTGTAGACAAGCTGTCTGCCTGCCACAATATAGGCTCCCAGATTGTCCATACGCAGATTTTGCGCCTGAATGTTAAAATTCTTTAAAGACCTTGTCCCTTCTACCAAAGGCCTGCCGGGAAAGGCGCAGCCTGAGCGATTAGCGCTGAAGACCAGTTCCCTGGAAACAGACTTGGTAAACAGTTCGCTGTTTCCGTCAATAACAACTCCGCCTGTACTTCCCTCAAAGCAATTTTTGTTTAAGCGAATTTGCTTTAGCATATGGTAATATTCCAGATTAATTCCCGACTCACCCAGAGAAATGGAAAACAGCAGTTTTTTCTTTCGCAGATCAGCCTTTGCAAATTGCTCCCCTGTGGTGATCTCTTCATACTCATACCCTTTTAAGCCTGCATCCAATATAGAATGAAGCCTTTCTGCTTTTTTCGCTTCACTGCAGAGAGGGTTGATCAATGTAAACTGTTTCATAAATACCTCCTTTGCGGGCTTAACTGACTTATTGCAATGCTGCTAAATGGTCGTATGCAGCTTTGATTCTCACAAAAAGCTCCTCTGGAAGAGGGAGATCCTCTACTTGAATTCCATAAGGCGTCCTTCTGTTTTTCACGCCTAAAAAAGCTCCGTTTCCGGCCTTTCCAAAATAAACAGAGCTGTAATTCCATCCGCCTCTGATGGTTTCTAAAATAGAAATGGCGCCGGAAGACAGCGCAGGGGCAATATAAGGCTTGAATCCAAGTTCTCTGATTTTCATATTGGAATTTACCGCCAGAGCCGTCAGCTCCTTTGACAGTTCATCATCGTAATGGTCCAGGCTGTTGGCAATGACCAGATCCTGTCCATGAGGGCCGAAAGCTCTGCCTTCCTCAAGAAAGCCTACAAATCGGCTGTCTTTTCTGGCATAATAAAGGGCTCTGCTGTTCATAACGCCAAGGCCATACCCCTGGACCTGGTCCCGGCTCAGCCCTGCGTTGTAAACCGCCTTGCAAAGCGGGTCCACTGGGTCGGAAACCACAGCAAAGATACCGCCAAATCCTTCTCGCACCGCCTGCTTGGCAAAGCCTTCCGCCAGCTTTGCGTTAGCCTCCAGCTGGGCCATCCTCACATCTTTCACAGCTCCCCCCACAGGAGGAACTCCTTTTGATGCGCAGAATACCATGAGATCACAGTGAAAAAGCTCTGCAGAAGAAATCATTTCCACCCCAGGCATGTTCCCGTGTTCAATAGGCTCTTCAATCTGGTTGATTTCCATTTCAAAGCGCTGTGCCGTATTCTCATTTAAATCGCAAATGCCAATGGAGGAAATAACATCTCCGCCCAGCAGGCGCAGACCCATTAGCAGCGTACTGCCTACATCTCCCAGTGCCAAAAGGTTGACCCGTTTTTTTCCCCGGTTGGCAATAGGGCTGCGCTCTGACTTTATAAAAAAGCTGTCCTGTTTTACGTTGATAGCAGCAGGGTCTTGGAATAAACTGCTGAGTCTTCTCATAGAATTACACTCTCCAATCTGCTAAGGCGCTCGATTCCATTTACAAGGTATCCTGACGGTGCCAAATTCATATCATAATTCATATAACTGCCCAGATCAGGAATCCTGGGTGATATTACTGCTTCTGAAAGCCTTTGAAGGGTTAGCTTTCGTTCAAAGAGATTTTGGTATTCCTCTTCCAGAGCCAAAAATATGTTCCGGGCATTCTCAAGGCACACTTTAGAGAATTGATACACTGCTTCTTTGGAGGCATCTGCCAGAAACGAAGGGGCTGCGTAAGGCAAAATCAGATTAATGGATGCTTGCAGCCCGGATTCCTCCTGATGCTCTCTCTTCACTCCATCTCCTCCAATAAAAGGGTACAGGCTTGATTCAACAAACCAGCTCTTTAAGTTGGGAATAAAATAGGCGCTGTCCACCTCTCTGTCCTGTATGGTCATTAAATCCCTGCCTCTTCCTGACAGGAGCCCTACTACTAGTTTGCTCACTTCAATGCCGTTTTCTTTTAGCACAGGGTCCAATTCCCGCATCCTGTAACCCTTGTGGAGCAAATCGTCCACCAAAATAACAGGACGATTAAAGGACTTTATTGTTTTTACCTGGTTTGAAATCGGTGAATAATACGGGAATTCCTCGATGCAAAACCCTTTTAAGTCTGGATTAAATTTCTTTTCTGTATGAATGGTCTTTGTCACTGTATTAGGGACAGCCATACCTCTTAAAATCTTTCCAAAAGGAACGCACATATAAGGCCCCAGATTCCTCACCTTAGCCGGTTCGCTGGGCACACCGTTTTCTTTTGTCACCATATTAATAATTTTGTGGTGCATGACGCCAGAATTAAAAGACAAAACCAAATTCCCCGGATACAACTTGGTAATGGCCATCTGCAAGTCCATATGGGCCTGGTCCATCACTTCCAAGATCTTTTCTGTTTTGTTAAACGGGGCTTTCAAAACAGTATCCATATTTTGGAATACAGAAATAGGGCTCTTCATATCCACTTCATAAATGCCCGTGCTCTGGCCTCTGATTATAATTTCGCGGAACCCCTGCCGCTCCAATACAGATAAGACAGCGCCGCTCCTATCTTCTCCTACAATCGGATGATAGACAGCATAGGTAATGTCCTCCTGCAGCCCCTGGGCCAGCGTCTCAGCCAACATCAGCTGCACAATATTGCGGATCTGGGTTTCCCTGCTAAAGTAAAGCCCTCCAATAACCATAATCCGGCCTGTAGCCTTTTCCCTCAGATAGGCCGCCAGCTCTGCATTTTCAAATTCCTCATACAATTGGGATGTATTGACCTCTTTTATGGCGGACAAGGCGCAGACCCCATTGCTCTTCCCTCCATCTCGGATGGCTGTAGTCCGCACGCTTGGACGATCCAGATATTCCTTTAGCCTATAAAAATTATGACCCCTGCTCCTGACTTCATCTTCCAGATCTTTTAAAATACCGCTTCCTCTGTAAGACAAGGTCTCAAACTGGATTGTTTTTATCTGCATAATATCTTTATACTGGGGTTCCCGCAAATACAGATTATTGTCATAAATATAGTTCTGGGCCACTGGGTCAATTAAGTTGGAAATATCCCGATTATCGTCAATATTTTCACGAATTCGAGTGGAGCTAATATCTTCCAAATGGACGGGGAGCGTCAATTCCACCACTTTTCCGGAAATAGTTTTATATGCTTCTGTCAAATCATCTTTTGTTTCCACACCCTCCACTGCGCTTTCCCTCTTGAACACCACATGGTTGAAAGTATGGATAGAATCCTCGGAAGGTTCTGCTTTGTAGGATGATGCATTTATAATCACATCGCTTCCTACTACAATATATAGCTCTTTATCTGGAAGCAGGCAGCGCAGCTTGCCCAAATCTTTAGGGTTTGCAATATTAATTGGCTCATCATCAGGGAAAATATACACATCCTCTTCACCTGCAACAGATAAGGTAATAATCTTTTTCCGTATCATTCTGGCCTGGGTCTTTTTTGACCAGGAAAATTCGTCTAAAGCCAGATATACTTCAAAACCCAAATCACGTATGGAAGTAACAATTCCTTTGTGGCTCAAAGAAAATGGATCAAAAGTCCCTGGAAAAAACGCGATTTTATCCCTTTGAGGCAGATAAAATTCTCCTCTTTCAAAATAATATTCTGACAGGAACCGGTAAATATGGTTCAAAGCTGCTGCATTGGTAAAAAAGGTCAGCTCCTCTTCTTTTTGGTCTTCCACCAAAGTAAGCATCTTTTTATAAATTCGTTTGAAGATGCTGTATTTGCGGTCCAGGCTTAAGAGGGGGCTGTCAAAGATATGCTGTCCAATCACCATAAAGGCTTCCCTGCTGACTGCTGGATTGTAATTGGCAAGACCTCGCAGCAGCATACCCAGCATCGACATTTTTCGCCTGTCATAATCTTCTTCTGATTGAAAAAAGCGGTTTTGATATTCAGGAAGCCGCTTGATGATTTCCCCTACGGTATCCAGGGTAACAGAAACCACCTTTTCATTAGTGCTTTCCAGCATCTTCCAAAAATTCCCCAGCAGTTCATCCAGTTCATTAGGATGTAAATACAGGGCTAAAGCGCCTAAATACTCTGGGATGTATTTTGAAAATTGATATTCTCCGATTTCCAATCCTTTTGTGAGTTCAATTACCAATTCGTTTCTCTGGTCAAAGGAAAGCAGGGGTACGATTTCCAAAAGTCCAGCCCCGGCAATATGGCGAACAGTAACTCGTTCACTGACTTTAATCAAGTTGGAAAGGTGAGTTGCAACATGGAGCACCTCTTCCACCCTTCCCTTTTTTACTTCATCCAATAAAATCTCAATGTTGACTGCTTTGATTACCCACGGAGTATCGACTTTTAGATTTTCTAAAAAAATATTAGAAGTCGTTTCCTCATTGTCGTAGAGCAGCTCTTCATACTCTCCCATTTTATTATCTAAAATATGCAAGTTCTGTTTCATTTTGTACTGCAAAAAAACCGATGCCAAGGTATGGTCTGTTTCAGCTGCACTATTCATGGCAGAAATACAAAGCGCTTTGTCCCTGTCTTTAGGCTCAAATCCTGGGTAATACTTTACAAATCCAAGAACCCCTATTTTAATT
>CAUEYG010000199.1 GCA_959021945.1 uncultured Eubacteriales bacterium
TAAAAAGTATCGCAGGAGAAACTTTCTCTCAGCGATACTTTTTTCCTTTTATTCTGCTGTGTTCTGATACTTTTCCTTTGTCGCAAGGCCGCCGCGTATATGTCGTTCAGCCTTGTTGTTATCTAAAACTGCTTTGACCTGTGCTGCCAGACCAGGATTTATCTCAAGGAGACGTTCAGTGATGTCCTTGTGTACTGTGGATTTGGAGACGCGAAATTTTTTTGCTGTTGCTCGAACTGTTGCCCCTGTGTCAATAATATAGCCGGCTAACTCCAGTACCCTCTCTTCTATGTAATCTTTCATGTTAAGACAGTTCACCACCTCTTGTAATATTTAAACAGCTAAAATTAACCATTTTGTTATCACAATATATGTGCGGGGGAGCCGGCTTATGCGTACTTTCTTTTTCATCCAGAGGAATAAAAACAGCTGTGGCACGAAACAATGTTTTGCTTCGTGCCACAGCTTCTTTATACATCGTAGAAAACGATATTGAATTTATGCTTCGTCTGTTTTGAATAAGAGCTTTTCACGTTCCAGCGGTGTTACAGCGCTGTTCTTGCCGCGGGCATAAAGTGCCAGAACCAGACCAAGTGCAAACCATCCGCACACCAGTGCCCATTCAATCGGCTGCAGAGGGCTTGGTCCCATAGGCAGATACAGATAAGCAAAGAACAATGCAACCCCTACGGACATAGTACCCACAAATTTCGCGTATTTTACCTTGTAAGGACGATGCAGTTCCGGCTGCTTTACTCTCAATACAATGAAGGAGAGAGATACCATCAGATAGATGATTACAACTCCAAAGGAACTTGCATTTACGAACCAAGTCAGAGCACCGGCTCCCAACAGACAAGAGAATGTGGACAGAGCGCCGCAGAATAAAACTGCATTGCATGGTGTATGATACTTTGGATGTACCTTTGCCAGGAATCCGGGCATCATCTTTGCATTTGCCAGTGAAAACAGTACTCTTGCGCCTCCGTATAAAAATCCGTTCCAGCTAGTCAGAATTCCGCATACAGCTCCGATAATACAAACCTTACCCCAAATTGGATTTCCAAAGGCATAAGCCATAGCGTCAGCTACAGGAATAGCGCCTGCTGCTGAATTTGTACGGATGGCTCCCGGTGCGGAAATACAAGTAGCAAAGATCATCAGCATATACCATGCAGCAGCCATACAGATGGAAATAATCAGGATCTTAGGAATCTTTTTCAAAGGAACATTCATTTCGCCGGCAGATTGAGGAATAACATCAAAACCTACAAACATAGCAGGCACCATGAGGAGTACTACTGAGAATCCTTTAAAATCAGTAAGGAGCGGTTTTGTGTATTCAACATCTCCAAAGGCTACTCCGCCGCTGAGGAATAAAATTCCAACTGCAATAAGACCGATTGTGGCGATTGTCTGAAAAACAGCAACCTGTTTTGCTCCAAAATAATTGACTAATGTAATTACAACAGAAGCAATGATGGATACAAGGCATACCGAAACATATACGTCAGCACCCTGGATACTCCACAGACGGCCGACTTCCGGAATCGGTACGATATAATTGAGGGCTGATGCGAATGCAGGGCCCTCCCAAGCAGCAACGCCCAAGTACGCAAAGGCAGTTGCAAGGCCAGCGATAATAGCAGGCCAGTATCCCATTGATTTATAAGAAAATACGACACTCCCTCCAGTGAAAGGGATAGCAGGAGTCAGCTCTGCATATACTAATCCTACGAATATGCAGAGGACTGCGCCCACTACGTATGCGCCGACAGCACCAATCATTCCTGCTGATGCGGCCCACTGACCGGAAAGCATAATCCAGCCCCAACCGATCATGGTTCCAAAAGCCATCGCAAGGACATCACGTTGTTTAAACGATTTTTCTAACGTTTGATTTCCTGAACTCATTTGTTCATCCTCCTTTAAAGAAAAATAATTGCTGTATGTTACTTACGCAATAATATAAAAGCAATCTCTATGCCAACTATGGATAAAAGTTTAAAAAATTGTCGAAATTAAAAAAAATAGAAAAGAAAAAGAGGATCCTTTCCTTATTATATAGCCAATTAGAAAAGAAACGATAAAAGAGAGATTCCTTTCTGATTTTTTCCCGCAGCCTTTTCGTGCATGAGAAATGAATATCTGAATTGCGTTGATACGGCAATTTTTTTCCTTTTTGACAAGAAAATAATTTCATAGGAATCTTTATCAATATTTTCCTGATTTTCTGGCAAAACTAAGTTCAAACTGCTAGAATAGAGGAGGTAGCAAATTGGGATTTACAGAAGAAGTAGGAATTGATCTGGGAACGGCTAACGTGTTAGTGTACATTAAGGGACAAGGCATTGTTTTAAATGAACCGTCTGTCGTGGCCATAGATAAAGATTCCAATGAAATATTGGCTGTAGGCGAAGAGGCCAGAGAAATGCTGGGGAGAACGCCTGCCAGGATCGTAGCGGTCAGACCGTTGAGAGACGGGGTCATTTCCGATTATGATGTGACAGAACGGATGTTAAAATATTTTATCAGAAAAGCCTGCGGCAGCAGTAAATTTTTCCGTCCTAAGTTGATGGTATGTGTGCCAAGCGGAGTGACAGAAGTGGAAAAGCGGGCGGTTCGGGAGGCAGCAACTCAGGCCGGAGGGAAATCCGTTTTTCTTATGGAAGAGCCGGTGGCGGCAGCAATTGGCGCAGGGCTTGATATATCCAGGCCTGATGGAATTATGATCATTGATATTGGCGGCGGCACTACAGATATTGCGGTCATTTCCATGGGTGGGATCGTCACAAGTGTGTCGGAGAAAGTTGCCGGGGACCGCTTTGATGAAGCGATCATTAAATTTCTGAGAAAAAACCACAACCTTTATATTGGAGAGCGCACTGCAGAAGAATTAAAAATAAAAATCGGCACTGCTTACCCAAGAGAAGAAAGCCTTTCTGTAGAATGCAAAGGGCGGGATTTGGTTACAGGATTGCCAAAGACCATTTATGTTACTTCTGAGGAAATCATGGAAGCTCTCGATGAACCTTTGACCATTATCTGTGAATCGGTTCACAATGTGCTGGAGAGAACTCCTCCGGAGCTGGCAGCGGATATCAGTAACTCTGGCATCGTTCTTACCGGAGGAGGCGCCTATTTATGGGGAATTGATAAAAGAATTCAGGAAAGGACAGGCATTAAAGTGCGGGTTGCTGAAGATGCAAAATCCTGTGTTGCTATTGGGACAGGTGAAGCATTGGATAATATTGATGTAATCAGAAGGAGTCAGATGAACAGAAGGGAGACCTATATTTGAAATTGCAGTTAATTGCTACAGCCACTTTTGGACTGGAGGCAGTAGTAAAAAGAGAAATACAAGATTTGGGCTATAAAGTCCTAAAAACAGAAGACGGAAAAGTTACGTATCTGGGAGATGAACGGGCTATTGTGCGGAGCAATCTGTGGCTGCGCAGTGCGGACCGCGTTTTACTGAAAATAGGAGAATTTACCGCCTGCACCTTTGAAGAATTATTTCAGCAGATAAAGGGGATCAGCTGGGAAGAGCTGATCCCGCCTGACGGGAAATTTACGGTTACAGGGAGCTCTGTGAAATCAAAACTTCACAGCGTTCCTAGCTGTCAGAGCATTGCAAAAAAAGCCATTGTTCAGAGGCTCAGTGAATATTACAGTATCACCCAATTTGAAGAGACAGGAGCCGATTATACGGTAAAGCTGACCTTATTAAAAGATCGGGTTACGGTTACAGTCGACACCAGCGGAGCCGGGCTACATAAAAGAGGATACCGAGTGGCGGATGTGGCGGCGCCCATTAAAGAAACTTTGGCGGCAGCCATGGTTCAATTGTCCTTTTGGAAAGAAGGGCGACTTCTTGCAGACCCTTGCTGCGGTTCAGGGACCATCCCTATTGAAGCAGCAATGATTGGGAGAAACATTGCTCCCGGGCTCAGCAGGCAGTTTGCCAGCGAGGATTGGGAACTGATCTCTCAGGAACAATGGAAGGAGGAGCGGCAGGCAGCCTTTAAGGCCATTCGCTATGATGCAGAGCTTCATATAGAAGGTTCAGATATTGATCAAAAGGCTGTGGAAGCTGCCAGAGAAAACGCCATAGAAGCAGGGGTAGATGACTGCATTCATTTTCGCATTATGGACTTGACAAAACTGCGGCCCGGTGAAGAAAAAAACGGTATTATTATTACAAACCCGCCTTATGGAGAGCGCATTGGGGATAAAAAGATGCTGGATCGTATTTATAAAAGCCTGCATTTTTATATGAGAAAAAACCCCGGCTGGTCCTTATTCCTCATTACAACGGATAAGGAAGCAGAACAAAAGATCATGGAAAGACCGGCGGACCGACGCAGAAAATTATATAACGGAAGACTGGAAGTATGCTACTATCAATTTCATGGAAAAAGGGAAACGCGCCATGAAACTGACCATTGAAAAAAAGTTGAAATGTCCGGTCTACCGGCAGATTGCTTCACAGATTAAAGAGCAGATTATAAAGGGAGAACTGGTAGATGGTTATGCCCTTCCTTCTGAGCGGGTATTGGCTAAAACTCTTGGTGTTCACAGAAATACAGCAGTCCGGGCCTATAATGAACTGAAAGCCGATGGACTGATTACTTCTTATCAAGGTGTTGG
>CAUEYG010000200.1 GCA_959021945.1 uncultured Eubacteriales bacterium
AAACTGGTGCTTATCCTATCAGAATTTTAGGACATTATCAAAAACGCTTGACAGACTTTTTAGCTGTAGCCTTTGTTACATTCCGGACCATGCCACTTAACTGACTAAATTAATATTTTTAGCGAGGACCAGTGCCCAAAGCAAAACGATCTCTTTCCTCTCCCAGTAGAAAAAAGTTTCTGCGGCGCGCACCTCCACAGCCCCTGGCGAGGACCACTGCCCAAAGCAAAACGACCTCTTCCTCTCCCAGTAGAAAAAAGTTTCTGCGGCGGGCACCTCCGCAGGCCTTTGGCCGAGGACCAGTGCCCAAAGCAAAACGACCTCTTTCCTCTCCCAGTAGAAAAAAGTTTCTGCGGCGGGCACCTCCGCAGGCCTTTGGCCGAGGACCAGTGCCCAAAGCAAAACTTTTTTCTACTCCATAGAATAATCCCCTTCCAAGGAAAACACTGTTTCCTCACAGATGTTTGTGGCATAGTCGGCAATTCGCTCCAAATGGGCTGCTACAAAAGCAAACATAATGGAAAGACGCGTGTTAGTAGAATCGGCCACTGCAATATCCAGCTGTTCGTCGTAAACGTCACGGAACAGTTCATCTACCTCTTCATCGGTTTTCCAAACCTTGCGAGCCAATTTCAAATCTCTATTTAAAAAAGCGCTGATTGCATTTTTTACCATGCTGGCCGCCATATCCGCCATCCTGGGCAGATCAATCAGCTCCTTATAATACTCCTCATGCTCCATGCGAATCGCATACTTTGCCAGATCCTCACAGTGATCGCCGATTCGTTCCAGATCAGTAACCATCTTCATGATCGAAATGCAATACCGCAAGTCGCTAGCCAAAGGTTGCTGAGTTGCCAGAAATAAGTAACACATCTCATTGATCTCATCATCCATATCATCGATTTTTTCATCACCATCTATGATAGCCCTGGCCAAATCCATATCCTTATCTTTCATGGCCTTAATGGAATTGACGATAGCTTCTTCCACCTTTTCGGCCATCTCTGTCACTTTATCATTAATCTGAACCAACTCCTGGTCCATCTTTGGTCTTGGCGCCATTTTAACTCCTCCTCATTAACCAAATCTTCCAGTAATATACTCTTCTGTTTTCGGGTTGGACGGATTTGTAAATATCTTTTCCGTATCATCAATTTCGAGAATTTCCCCAGTCAGGAAAAAGGCCGTCCTGTTGGAAATTCTTCCTGCCTGCTGCATATTATGCGTTACAATGACAATAGAATATTTGGAAGCCAGCTGCTGAACCAGCGCCTCAATTTTAGTAGTGGCAACCGGGTCCAAAGCAGAGGTCGGCTCATCCATCAAGATCACTTCCGGCTCTACAGAAAGACACCTGGCAATGCACAGCCGCTGCTGCTGCCCGCCGGAAAGACCTAAGGCTGATTTGTGCAACCTGTCCTTTACCTCATCCCACAGAGCCACCTCTTTCAATGTCCGCTCCACAATCTCATCTAATTTGCCCTTGTCCTTCTGCCCGTGCAGCTTTGGCCCGTAAGTGATATTATCATAGATGGACTTTGGAAAAGGATTTGCCTTTTGAAAAACCATCCCCACTTTTTTACGGAGCGCAATCACATCATAATCCTTGCCGTAAATATCATTTCCATCAAAGAGGATCTTCCCTTCAATTTTACAGCCTTCCACCAGATCATTCATTCTGTTCAAGGATCTTAAAAACGTAGATTTTCCGCAGCCGGAAGGTCCGATCAGCGCTGTGATATCATTTTTATAGATGTCAATATTTATTTTCTTCAGAGCCTGGAAACTGCCATAATACAAATCCATATCCCTGATTTCAAATGTTTTCTCTTTCTCTGCCATATCTTACTCCTTTGCTAATCTGCTGCTGATATAATTGGCCAGTGAATTAATAATCAGTACAATAATGATCAAAAGCGCTGCTGTGGCATACGTCTTTTCATCGGATAATCCCTCAGAAGCCAGGGTATACAAATGTACGGCCATTGTTCTTGTAGAATCAAACAGGGACAGAGGAAGCTTCATAGAACCGCCTACTGTCAGCATAACTGCCGCTGTTTCTCCAATTGCTCTGCCGATGCCCAAAATAAGGCCTGTAAGAACACCGGACTTGCAGCAGGGCAAAACCACTTTTTTCACAGTCTCCCATTTTGTCGCCCCCAGAGAAAGACTCCCTTCACGATAAGACATGGGAACCGTTTTTAGGGATTCTTCTGTTGACCGAATCAGAGTTGGAAGAATCATCATGGAAAGGGTCAGACCGCCGGAAATGACCGACCAGCCCATTCCTAAGAACACAACGAAGAATGCAAACCCAAAGAGTCCGAAAATAATAGACGGGATTCCTGCCAGAACCTCTGTAAAAAAGCGGATCGTGTTAATGAGCTTTCCCTTCTTGGCATATTCGGAAAAATAGATTGCCGCTGCCACACCAATAGGCGTAGCGATAATGATGGACACCAGGGTTACATAAATAGTACCGATAATGATGGGAAAAATTCCCCCTTCTTTTCCCATCCGCTTTGGAGTGTCGGACAAGAATTCCCATGAAATATTGGGAAGGCCTCTTACCAGTATAAAGCCAATGATTAGAATCAGCACTGCCAAGGTAATAGCAGCCACTAAGCCGATGAGCCCAAAATACCCCTTGCTCTTTAAATTTTTGCTCATGCTGTCATACCTCCAAATTTCCTCATCACTGCCTGGGCGATGCTGTTTAAGATTACAATGATTACAAATAGGATAATCCCTATAGCAAACAAAGCGCTCTGATGTTCCGGTGTAGCATAAGACATTTCCATCGCAATAGTCCCTGTAAGGGTTGCCGCCGAATCCAGCGGTCCGCTGGGAATCTGCGCCATATTTCCTGTAATAAGGAGCACAGCCATAGTTTCTCCGATAGCTCTTCCCATTGCCAGGATAATGGAGGAAAAAATTCCTGATTTAGCTGCCGGAAGGATAACCTTAGTAATGGTCTCCCTTTTATCTGCTCCTAATGCCAGCGATGCTTCCCGAAATTCCGGCGGCACTGACCTTATGGCATTTTCTGAAATACTCACAATCGTAGGAAGTATCATAATCGCCAGTATAATAGCACCGGCCAGCACACTGAATCCGCTGGTAGTGGCATCCGGATTGAATTTCTGTACCAAGGGAAGGATATATTCCCGAATTGCCGGTACAATGACCGCCAGACCGAAGAATCCATATACAACAGACGGAATTCCGGCAAGCAGCTCAATAGCTGCTTTAAATAGCTTGGCCGGCCGCTTCCTTAGCATCTCCGACAGAAAAACAGCGCACCCAAGTCCTGTTGGAATTCCAATGATCAAAGCTCCTATCGTAACTCCCAGAGTCCCCATAATCAAAGGAAGGATTCCATAGGACCCGCTGGTTGGGCTCCAATCCTTTCCGAAAATAAAGTTAATAAGGCCGTAGTTTTTCAAAACAGGGAGTCCTGAACTGAATATAAAGATCGTAATAAGTGCAACGGCCGCTACGGAAACCGCTGCACATATCAGTATTAACTTTTCAATTGTCTTTTCTCTCGTCTTCATGGCCGATACCCTTCTTGTCTGCCTTTATTTTACAGGAATAAATCCGTTTTCCTCAACAATTTTCTGTCCTTCATCTCCCATTGCAAAGTCAATGAATGCTTTTGCAGTATCGGACAGTTCACTGTTTACAACATAAACGAAAGGTCTCTGAATTTTGTAGTCGCCAGACAGCACATTATCAACAGTAGCTTCTACCCCTTCTACTTTTACGGTCTTTACAGTGTCATCTAATGCGCCTAAAGATACATAACCGATGGAATCCGGAGTCTTTGCAACCGTTTCTTTTACTGCGCCTGTAGACGGCTGTACCAGAGCATCTTTTGTTGTGTTGTCTTTATCATCTGCTGCAACGCCAGTGATTTCTGTGAATGCGCCTCTTGTGCCGGAGCCTTCTTCTCTGGATACAACAGTGATGGCCTTATCATCTCCGCCTACTTCCTTCCAGTTTTTCACTTTTCCGGTGTAAATATTCTTGATCTGTTCCAGAGTCAGATCAGTTACTTTTACGTCTTTATTGACTACCACTGCAACACCGTCTTTGGCAATTACATACTCTTCTGCTACAGAAGATTTCTCATCATCTTTTACTTCTCTTGACAGAGCCCCAATGTCTGCGATCTTTTCTTCAATAGATTTAATTCCCTGTCCAGAGCCGCCTCCCTGTACCTCGATGTTTACATCCGAATTGCTCTCCATATATACCTCTGCCATTGCTTCTGAAAGAGGCTGGACGGAAGTGGAACCTGCGATTGTTACCGTTCCGCTTTCTGCTGAGCCGCCGCTGCCGCCATTATCACTGCCTCCGCATCCTGCCATGCCCAGAGAAGTTACCAGTACTGCTGCTGCAATCAAACCGGTTAAAATTTTCTTTTTCATTTTTTTAATCCTTCTTTCTTTTAATCTTTTCTTTTTCCTTTTTACACGTTTAGTTTAACCGGCTTTTGTTAAACCTATTTTAAGAAAACAGTTAGAATTTCGTTAATTTTGTTAAGGCAATGTAAAAAACACCCCGTTTTCTACCAGTTTTGTTAGAAAATCGGTAGACAAAATAGTTTAATAATTCTGCCCTATTTCCATTGACCTAT
>CAUEYG010000201.1 GCA_959021945.1 uncultured Eubacteriales bacterium
GGGCTTCAGCAATAATAGTTCGGTAAAAGTCCAGTCCGTCTTCTCCGCCGTCTAAAGCCATAATCGGCTCATGGGTCTTCACTTCATCCTGCAAAATAGGAATCATGTGAGAACGTATGTAGGGCGGGTTGGAAGCAATCATATCGTAACGGCCGCGCGCCACTGCCTGGAAAAGATTCCCGTGAAGAAGCTTAATCTTAACCCGGTTTTTATCAGCATTTATTTTTGCAGTCTTCAAAGCCGCTTTGCTGTAATCGCTGGCAGTTACTTTAATATTGCTGCAAATCCTTGCCAAAGAAATGCCAATGGCGCCGCTGCCGCAGCACAAATCCAGCACTTTCCACGTTCGTCTTGTGCGCACCCCTTCTTTGTCACCTCTGATGATTCTGGCAGCTTCCTCTACTAAAACTTCCGTATCCTGGCGGGGAATCAAAACATCGCTGTTCACATGAAAGGTCAGTCCCATGAATTCCTGTGTCCCTGTAATATGCTGCAAGGGAATTCTCTTTTCCCTCTGGCTGATCAGATCAAAATATTTTTTTTGCGTTTCTTCATCAACAGATTGTTTGGCTCTGAGGAACAGACCTACCCGGTCGGTTCCTGTCACATAATAGTAGAGCAGCTCCGCATCCAGCCATGGATCCATGCAGTGAGCTCTTGTGAGCCTTCCTTCCCCCAGTTTGATCATTTCCCTTACTAGCATGGCTTTCCATCCTTGTCACACAGGCCTTCATAACAAGGGGTTTCAGGGGGTACCATGACAGCTTTCATAGCGGCAATGGCTACTTCCAGCTGTTCGTCATCAGGTTCTGCAGTAGTAAGCTTTTGCAGGTACAGGCCCGGAAGGCTGAGAATTTTTACAAGCAGATTGTCGCTGCGCCCTGCCCATCTGAGCAGTTCATAGGAAAGCCCTGCAATGACTGGGATCAACAGCAGCCTTGAAGCAATGCGCCAAAAAAGGTTGGGCCATCCCAGCAAGGAAAAAAGAATCAGACTGATTACCATGACAAACATGAGAAAGCTGGTTCCGCATCTGGGGTGAAGGGTGTAAAAGCTCTGGCAATTCTTTGGGGTCAGTTCCAGTCCATTTTCAAAGCAGTGAATACATTTATGCTCGGCTCCGTGATAACGAAATACGGTCTGTATATCCTGCATCCTGGAAATGGCCAGAACATAGATCACAAATAAAACAATCCGCAGCAATCCTTCTACAAGATTCATCACGACTTCATTGGTTGTAATATGCCCCAGCCAATTGACAGCTGCTGTAGGCAGGATAATAAAAATCCCTATCGTCAGCAAAAGGGCCATTACAACAGAAGCGTACAGCATCACATTCCAGGCTCCTTTTTCTCCAAACCGCTTTTCCAGCCACATGGTAAACCGGTCCTCTTCGTATTCCGCCGCCTCCGGTCCGTCGTAGCTTTCCAGCACTTCTGCAGAATACATGAGGGTTTTCGTTCCTGTTACCAGGGAAGACACAAAGACGCCGACTCCCCGTATGATGGGAATCTTCATCCATTTTGCCGGTTCTTTTAGCTTTTCTGTTTTCATGTGGATATCTTTGTTGGGCAGCCGCACTGCTACAGCTGTCCGGTCCTCGCCCTTCATCATAATCCCGTCAAGGACCGCTTGTCCCCCCACTTTTGTAGGGCACGCATCCTTTAAAAATATTTTTTTTAGATCCATCTCTACCCCTCAAGCTTGATTTTTTTAATCACCTGTATAAAGTCTCTATTATTTTTTGTATGGGCCAGGTTGTCAATTATGGTTTCTGTCACTTCCTGGACACTATTGTTGGAAAGAGCTCTGCGCATGGACCATACAGCCCCCATCTCCTCTTGTGTCATCAGCAGATCTTCCCGTCTGGTTCCTGATTTGTTCAGGTTGATAGCAGGGAAGATACGCTTTTCTGAAAGCTTTCTGTCCAGATGCAGTTCCATATTTCCTGTGCCTTTAAATTCCTCAAAGATGACATCATCCATCCTGCTTCCTGTTTCTACCAGAGCAGTTGCCAGGATGGTAATGCTGCCGCCTTCCTCCATATTTCTGGCTGCTCCAAAGAATTTTTTCGGTTTATGGAGCGCGCCGGGGTCCAGGCCTCCGGAAAGGGTTCTGCCGGAAGCAGGAACAACCAGGTTATAAGCTCTTGCCAGCCTTGTAATGCTGTCCAGCAAAATCACAACGTCTTTTCCGTGTTCCACCAAGCGCTGGGCTCTTGCCAGCACCATTTCCGCCACCTTTACATGATGCTGAGGCAGTTCGTCAAAGGTGGAATAAATAACCTCTCCCCCCTGCAGGGATCGCTTCATATCGGTAACCTCTTCCGGTCTTTCGTCAACCAGGAGTACAATCATTTCAACATCCGGATATTTTTTCTCAATGCTGTTGGCTATTTTTTTCAATAAAACCGTTTTCCCAGCCTTAGGCGGGGCCACAATTAAGCCTCTCTGGCCTTTTCCAATTGGCGCGATCAAGTCAATGAGCCTCATGGAAAGATCCCTGGAACTATCCTCTAGGGTGAGGCGCTTATCAGGGAACACTGGTGTAAGCTCTTCAAAGTTTGGCCGTTTAATAGCTGCTCCCGGCTCTTCTCCATTGACTGTCACCACGTAAAGCAGAGCGCCAAAGCGTTCTCCTTCATTTGGTTTTCTGGATATGCCTCTGATCTTGTCGCCTGTTTTCAGATTAAAGCGTCTGATTTGGGCTGGGGAAACGTAGATGTCTTTATCACTTGTTAAAAAGTTAGAAAAGCGCAAAAATCCAAAGCCGCCTTCTGCTAAATCCAGGATGCCCTCTACCTCAGGCCTGTCTTCCTTATCAGGAACCACTTTTCTTTTTTCCTTTTTCTGCTCTGGAGCGGGCGGCTGTTCTGCAGGCGCAGCCTGGGCAGGCTCCTTCTGCTCAAGATCTAAGAGCGCCTGCAGCAGCTGAGCTTTACGCATAGATTCATACCCCTGAATGCCTTGTTCTTTGGCCATTTCCTTTAGTTCGGCCACCTTTTTCCCCTTCAGTAATTTTTCGTCCATAATGATTCTGCACATATAAAAACTGTGCTGTCCTTTCTTTTTTGATCCTGTTTTGATAGTTCTCTGGAAACGATATAGATAAAACAGATGAGAGTGTTAAGATATTCAATAGTATTAATATATACCTATTTTCAGTGGGATACAACTTTTTTCTTTTTATAATCAAAAGAAAATTTACCCTGGCCGAAATTGATTCATGTTTTTCTCTTTTAATTAGAAGTAATTATTTCATGGATAACTTGCGGGAAAAATGCTATAATTAATCAGGAAATACGGAATCATCTGATTATATTAATTATTCAATGAGGAGTTGAAATGATCTCAAATACCCTTTTTATTACATATACGATTATGTGTTTTTTAAGCTTGCAGGCCATTACCTTTGTTATTTTTATGATAAAGCACAATGACTCAGGCAGTACTAAGCTGATTAAAGCAATGAGAAACTTTGTTATCGTTTCTCTTGTCTTAGGTCTGTTTTATTACACCACCTATTACAAGGAGCTGGTCCTGGGGCAGTTTGCTACCAGTACCATTACCCGCGGCCTTGATGCTATTATTTTTTATGCCATGGGCCATAGCTGGGTAAGGCTGGTGGACGCTATTATTGATTCCCAAAACCCTAAGATGGAATGGTGGCGAAAACATACTAACATCGTCTTTCTTACTCTCATGGTGTTATCCATTGCCATTTACACCTTGCTCTTGGATGACTATTATGCGGCTGATTATTTGTGGGCGGAAATTGTTGCTATTGGCTTTGAAGTGTTGCTGGGCGTTACGGTTGTAGTCTTTACCATAGCTTATGTTACAATTGGATACCGGGAGATACGAGATGGATTTAGTAAAAAATATATTATTGCTTCCAGTATTTTTATAAATTTTAATAATATCTGGAACAACACGGTGGTAATCTTTGTTTTTCTCAAGGCTGTAGATCTGTCCACACGATGCAGCCCGCTTTATGGCGTTACTTCTATTTTACTGCTTGTTATTAATTTGTGTACCATTTTATATATGTATAAAAAAGATTTTTCTCCTTTTTTTTCGGGCCAAAAGGTAGAGGCTCAGAAAACGCGATCCGAAGCAGAGATCTTAGATTTTGTGGCCGAAAAGCACCGCCTTACAGAACGTGAAAGAGATGTTATGATACTGGCCTATCAAGGACTTTCTAATCCTGATATTGCAGAACGGCTCTTTATTTCCAAACATACGGTCAAACGTCATATGCACAATATCTTTGAAAAGCTCAATGTATCCACTCGGGTAGAATTAATACATTTGATTCAGACAGAAACAGCCCCTTAGGGCTGTTTTTTTCTAAATCCCTGAATTTACTGAAATTTCAACCTTATGGACCATGTGGTCCATAGGGTATTAATCCCCTGTTCCACCGCCATTTGGACCACTTGGCTAATTGCAAACGAAATATTCAGAATATAAAATCAAGACATAAAATTCAGTGCGCAGCGAATTCATAATCAATTCTAATATTACATAACATAAGACGTGCGCACCAAACAACAATATGAAAAATTGACAAAACTGGAGGAGAAAAAATGAAATTACTTATTATTGGAGCAGGCGGAGTAGGAACATCGGCAGCGATGATTA
>CAUEYG010000202.1 GCA_959021945.1 uncultured Eubacteriales bacterium
GCTAAAGGTTGTGGAACAGAAAGATCTTCATTTGATTCTCATGGATATTATGATGCCAAAACTGGATGGTATGAGAGCTACTATGAAGATCCGAGAGGAAAAGAATATTCCCATCATTATGCTCTCAGCCAAGTCGGAGGATTACGACAAAATTACCGGGCTTAATGTGGGCGCCGACGATTATATCACAAAGCCTTTTAATCCTCTGGAACTGATTGCACGGGTCAAATCGCAGCTAAGGAGATTCGTGGACCTGGGAAGTCTGGAAAAGAAGAGAGGTGTATACCAGACAGGCGGCTTGGTCATTGATGATGAACAAAAGACTGTGGAACTGGATGGAAAATCCATTGCTGTTACACCCATTGAGTACGGAATCTTAAAACTTTTGACAGAGCATGCGGGTAGGGTGTTTTCCATGGAACAGATCTACGAAACCGTGTGGAATGAACCAGCTTATAATCCGGAAAATACCGTTGCAGTACATATTCGGAGAATTCGGGAAAAAATTGAAATTAATCCAAAAAATCCAAAATATTTAAAGGTGGTGTGGGGAATTGGATATAAAATTGAAAAAATCTAAGAAAACATTTTTTCTTGTTTCGTTTGTTGTTTGTGTCTGCAGCTTTCTGATTTCGATTGTCGGGGTTATGGGAGCGGCAGCCTTAAACTCGTATACCGGCTATATGGACCCTTATTTTCTTCAGATCAACGGTTACAATAGCTATGATGACTTTGTACAAGACCAGAGCGGTGGCTTTATCATGCAGATAGAAACGCTGGAAGATCATATGAAGTTTTGGCTGATCCTTGCCATTGCAGCAGGGGCTCTGGCCTTAATCACGCTGATCTATCTGGTAGTGGCAGTAGGAGACCGTGATGAAAAGGGCAGGATTCGTCTTAACCGGTTTGACCGTATTTTTACAGAAATACAGTTGGCGGCAATCTGTCTGATTTTCTTTATAGGAGGCGCCTTCTTTACCCAATTTGTGGATAATGTTATCACTGGCGTATATGGCTTGGGCATGTACGGCGTATCTGCATTTGAGTTATCCATGGATGTTGTTCTCGCCGTTATACTGGGCGGAGCAGCAGCGGCCCTGGGTCTGGGGTTAGTACTGTCCTGTGTGAAAAAGGTTAAAGCCGGCGAGTTTTTGGAAATTTCTTTATGCGGGCTGATCTTTGGCAGATTGTATGCAGATGTATATAAAGGCGGCAGTACTATGCGAAAAGTGGTTTTGATCGCCATACTGATCTGCCTGCTGTCAGCGACTATGTTCCTGGCGCCGGTAGTGTTGATTGTCATTATTGTATTTGCCCCAAAGTGGGTGCAGAAATATGATGAAATTAAAAAAGGGATTCAAGAAGTCAACAGCGGCAATTTAGATTATAAGATACCGGTGGAAGGAGATAATGAGCTGGATGAGCTTGCAGAAGGCATCAATAAGATTACAGAGGCCACCAGCCTCGCAGTACAAAATGAGCTAAAAAATCAGAGGATGAAGACGGATTTAATCTCTAATGTTTCTCATGATCTGAAGACGCCGCTCACCTCTATGGTTACTTATATCGACCTTTTGAAAACAGAGGGCCTGGACAGTGAAAATGCGCCGAAATATCTGGATATTTTAGAACAGAAAACAGACCGGCTCCGTCAGCTGACAGAAGATCTCTTTGAGGCGGCAAAGGCATCCAGCGGTGCTACTCCGGTGAGAATGAGCAGAGTAGATTTATTATCCTTGCTCAACCAGGGGCTGGGGGAGATGAATGAGCGAGTGGAAGAATCCAATCTGGAATTTGTCGTAAATGCAGAGAGGGACCGCTATTTTGTAAAAGCTGATGGGCAGCTGCTGTGGCGGGTCATTTCAAACCTTCTCAGCAATGTACTGAAATATTCACAGGAAAATACCAGAGTTTATATTAACTTTATGTCGCAAACAACAGAGGATGGCGGCTTGGTGTTTATGGAAATGAAGAATATATCCAGGCAATCCCTTAACATTGACCCTGCAGAATTGACAGAGCGATTTAAGCGAGGCGACGAGTCCAGATCTACAGAAGGCAGCGGCCTGGGGCTTGCAATTGCCAAAGATTTGATGAAGCTAATGGGAGGCTGGATCGATATTATCATTGATGGAGACCTCTTCAAGGCCAAGATCATGCTTTCTGCTGCATCGGAAGATGAACCAATCGTAACGCCTATGGAACCGGAGGAGATGGAGACGCCCGAAGCCCAGCAGGCGGAGGACACAGAAGAAACTACCTTAAAAGACTCATAAAAGCATATTTGAAAAAAGGACTTTGAAAAAGGTCCTTTTTTCATGAGAAATGTTTATAAAATAAGACTATGTGTTGACAGGATAAATGCTTCGTGATAATGTGTGAGAACACAAGCAGACCAGGAAGTAAAAACGTAAAGGAGGAGTTTAATGAGATCATTGAAAATAGGCTATTCGCCGGCAGTGGGGCAGTACTTTACCACAAAACGTGATTTGGTAGAGATTCACGACACAGACTATACGGATATTGCAGCGGCAATCGTATCGGACAAAGACCGTGATATTATCAAAGAGATTTATGAGACCCGATTTGAAGTGCCGGTCTTTGTGTTTTCTGAAGATAAAGAATATATGGATGACAGCCTGAAATCAGAAGTATATAGGTGGGTGTATACCAAATATCTGGATCAGGGCATTGTGGATAATGAGATTGAAAACGCAGCAGAACAGTATGAGTGGAGAGTACTCCCTCCATTTTTTGAAACCCTCAGCAATTACATTGACTTAAAAAATCAGCAGTTCAACTGTCCCGGACATCAGAGCGGACAATATTTTAAAAAGCATCCTGCAGGCAGGTATCTTTATGATTTTTATGGGGAGACCATCTTCCGTTCTGACATCTGTAACGCAGATGTGGCACTGGGGGATCTGTTGATTCATGAAGGCCCGGCAGAAGACGCTTTGAAAAATGCGGCAAAAGTATTTAACTCAGACAATACTTTTTTTGTAATGAACGGTACCAGCACTTCTAATATTATTGTTGCCAGCGCACTCGTTGCCCCCGGGGATCTGGTTCTCTTTGACCGAAACAATCACAAATCCAATTATGATGCAGCTCTGGTGCAGGCGGGGGGAACTCCTCTTTACCTGGAAACTTCCAGAAATCCTTTTGGCTTTATCGGAGGCATTGATGATCATTGTTTTGAAGAGGATTACCTGCGTCAGCGTATCGCAAGGATTGACCCTGAGAGAGCGGAAGAGGAAAGGCCGTTCCGATTGGCGATTATCCAGCTGGGTACATATGATGGAACTGTTTATAATGCCCGCCAGGTGGTGGATCGGATTGGTCACCTTTGCGATTATATTCTCTTTGACTCGGCGTGGGTGGGCTATGAGCAGTTTATTCCAATGATGAGGGCTTGTTCGCCTCTGCTGCTGGAGCTGGGACCTGATGACCCGGGAATCTTTGTAACACAGTCGGTACACAAGCAGCAGGCCGGGTTTTCACAGTCCTCCTACATCCATAAAAAAGACTCTCATATCAAGGGGCAGAAACGTTATCTGGGATACAAGCGGTTTAACAATTCGTACCGTTCTCATTCCAGTACCAGCCCATTTTATCCTATCTTTGCAGCTCTGGATGTAAACGCCAGAATGCAGGACCGGGCGTCAGGAAGAAAGCTGTGGGCGGACTGTGTGAAAATGGGAATTGAAGCGAGAAAGTCCATTCTCCGAAGCTGCAGCATGTTAAAGCCCTTTATTCCGCCGGTCATTGATGGAAAGGCCTGGGAGGAATATGACACAGAGGAAATTGCAGATAACATTGACTTTTTCCGTTTTATTCCGGGGGAAAGGTGGCATTCTTTTGAGGGCTATGGCAAAGACCAATATTTCCTGGACCCTAATAAACTCATGTTGACAACGCCTGGCATTGATGCGGAGACAGGGGAATATGAGGACTTTGGCATACCGGCGACGATTTTAGCCAGCTTTCTGCGCGATAATCGGATTATCCCGGAGAAGAATGACTTTAACTCCATCCTGTTTCTCATGACCCCTGCAGAGTCAAAGAGCAAGCTGGATTCCCTAGTGGCCCAGTTGGTTCGCTTTGAGCAGTTGGTGCGGCAAAATGCTCCGGTGAGCCAGGTAATGCCATATTTGTACTGGGATAATGAGGAGCGGTACAGAGGTGTGGGAATCCGGGATTTGTGCCAGGAAATGCATGATTTTTACAAGGAAAAAAATGCGAAAGAATATCAAAGGCAGCTTTTCCGGGAGGAAACCTTCCCAGAGGTGGAATTATCCCCTTATGATGCAGGGGTAGCCTTGGTTCGAAACCAGGCAAAGATGGTGGATATTGATCAGGTGAAAGGGGAAGTTGCACTAGAGGGCGCTTTGCCTTATCCGCCGGGCATTTTCTGCGTAGCGCCCGGAGAGCGCTGGAGCAGTGCAGCTGTAGAATATTTTAAAATTCTGGAGGAGGGCATTAATCGCTTCCCTGGGTTTGCACCGGAAATCCACGGTGTTTATATGAACAAAAAAGACGGAAGGACAAAGGCATACGCATACGTGCTGGATACAGAATAAGTTTGAACCGGATGCTGGCTCAGGCGGACAGCATCCGGTTCAAAAGGCTTGGATTTCGC
>CAUEYG010000203.1 GCA_959021945.1 uncultured Eubacteriales bacterium
TGTTATTTTCGATGGAGACCAGACTGACCCGAGAGCGTTTTCCCTGGCACAGTATGAAACCAGAGTACAGGCCCTCGTAGAAATGATGGAAAACAGAAAAAAGGAGGGGCGGTAAATGAACAAAGACATATACGCAATCATTGACAGATTAAAAGAAATTGAAAGAAATCCAAAACAATCTGTGCTCCAGGCCATAAAGGAAACCGGGAAAAAAGCAGTAGGCGTTTTCCCCATTTACACGCCGGAAGAACTGGTCTACGCAGCGGGAGCATTGCCAGTGAGCCTTTGGGGAGGAAAACGAACCGGAGCGCTGGCAGACAAATACCTCCAATCCTTTTGCTGCTCCATTATGAAAGCCAACACAGAGCAGAGCCTGAGGGGCGATTATGACATGCTGTCTGCTGTGTTGATTACAACATACTGCGATACTCTAAAATGCATTACAGAAAACTGGAAAGCAGCCGTTCCCCATCTCAACCCAATTCCCATTGTTTATCCGCAAAACCGGAAAACAGAGGCAGGCAAGCGCTTTTTCAGAGAGGAACTGCAGCGGGTGCTGGGAGAACTGGAAAAAAATTTGTATGTAAAAGTAACAGAACAAGAGCTGGATGAGGCCATGCAGGTTTACGAAACCTACCGCGAAACCATGCGGAGGTTTACAGAGGCCATTACAGATTTTCCTCAGACCTTTGACGCGGCAACCAGACACCAGATTATAAAAGCAGCCGGGTTTATGGATAAAAAAGAATACACAAAGCTGATTCAGCAGATGCTCCTGCTGCTAAAAACAGAAGAAAAAGAACCAAAAGCAGAAAAGAAGGTCATCTTTACAGGGCTTTTAGCAGAACCAGTGGAAATGCTGGACCTGTTTGCAGAAAACGGAATATGTGTGGCAGCAGACGATCTGGCGCAGGAATCCAGACAATTTCGTGTCCGCGCACCGGAAACCGGGTCCTGCTTTGAAAGGATGGCCGCCCGTTTAGCCATGCAGGATGGATGTACGTTTCTCTATGATTCCCAAAAGACCCGTGGTGAACGACTAATCCAAATGGTGAAAGAAAAAAAGGCGGATGCCGTCATTTTCTTCCAGCTTAAATTCTGTGACCCAGAGGAATTTGACTACCCAATTGTCAAAAAAGAATTAGAAGCAGCAGGAATACCTTTGCTGCGCCTGGAATTTGAACAACAAATGGAAAGCGTGGAGCAGCTTCGCACCAGGATTCAAAGCTTTGCGGAAATGTTAATTTAGGAGGGCCATTATGTATATGGGTGTTGACATCGGCTCAACCACTTCCAAAGCCGTTATCCTCAATGAAGGAGGAGAACAGATTGCCAGAGCCGTCATAAACGTAGGAACCGGAACCAGCGGCCCGGACCAGGCAGTAGAGCAGGTGCTACAGCAAGCAGGGGTAAAGAGAGAACAGATCAAAAAGTGTGTTGTTACAGGATACGGACGAATGACTTTTCAAGGGGCTGATAAACAAGTAACGGAAATCACCTGCCATGCAAAAGGCGTCAGCCATCTGGTTCCTGACGCGGCAACGATCATTGACATCGGAGGGCAGGATGCCAAAGTAATACGACTGAATGAAAAGGGACATGTGGAAAACTTTGCAATGAATGAAAAATGCGCAGCTGGAACAGGACGTTTTTTGGAAGTCATGGCAAGAGTTTTGGAATGCAGACTGGAAGACTTGTCCCATCTGGCGGCAAAAGGAAAAGATGGGGTTACGATTAGCAGCATTTGTACTGTATTTGCTGAATCAGAAATGATATCTCAGCTGTCAGAAGGAAAATCCAGAGAAGATGTAGCCCTGGGCGCTCACCGCTCTATTGCCAAAAGAATAGCGGGCCTGGCCGGCCGCGTTGGCGTACAGCCTGTTGTGGTCATGTCAGGGGGCACTGCCCTAAATGAAAACTTAGTAGATGCTGTGGCGCAAGCCATTGATACGCAAATAGATAGGCTGCAGGACCCTCAGATTGTAGGGGCCTTAGGCGCAGCCGTCTTTGCCGGGGAACTGGACAAAGAACAGAAAGGAATTTAATCATGGATATTAAAAAAGTTACTGTGATGGGAGCAGGCATAATGGGAAACCAAATCGCCATGCAAGTGGCGCTGCATGGATATGAAACAATCTGCTACGACATAAACCAAGAAATGATTGATAAAGCAAAAGCCTTCTCCCATCAATGGATTGAAAAACGAGTAGAAAAAGGCAAGATAACCGCCCAGGAGGCAAACCAGTGGAAATCGCAAATTACCTTTACAAGTGATCTCACGATAGCAGGAGCAGAAACAGACTTTGTAATAGAAGCTGTTTCCGACCTTACAGCAGTCAAAAAAAGTGCGTTGTCCTCCATAGACAAATATACTCCTGACCATACCATTTATGCCAGCAATAGCTCCTATATCGTGAGTTCACGCTTTGCAGACGCAGTAAAAGACCCGTCCAAAGTAGTAAATATGCATTTCTTTAACCCTGCGCTGGTAATGAAAATTGTAGAAGTCGTAAAAGGGCCTCACGTTTCTAAGGAAACCTTTGAAACCGCTTATGAATTTGCAGCACAAATCGGTAAAACACCTATTGTGGTGGAAAAAGAAATTTATGGATTTGTCGTAAACCGAATCTTCAGCGCCCTTACCAGAGAAGCCTGTTACCTGGTAGATCAGGGAGTTGCCTCCATCGAAGATATTGACATAGCAGTAAAAGGGGCTCTGGGACACTCTATGGGACCCCTGGAAACTCTGGATATGACAGGCATTGACCTGGAATATCATGTGTATATGGAAAAATTCAGAACAACGGGAGCATTGGAAGACCGGCCTGCCGCCTGCCTGACAGAACGATACGCCAGAGGCGACTACGGAAGAAAATCCGGAAAAGGATTTTATGATTACAGCAAGTAGGAGGCGAAGATGAAGAATGTCATTTTTCAAAAAGAAAAGGGCGTGGCACTGCTGCAGATAGAGCGGCCGGAAGCATTAAACGCCCTGTCCAAAGAAATCGTAGACCAAATAGGAAACATTGTCAGAGAAATTCAGCAAGATGAAGAAATCCGGGTGCTACTGATTTACAGCAAGAAAAACTTTGCGGCTGGGGCGGATATTCAGGATATGGCGGAATGTGATGACAAGGAAGCAATGGATTTTGTCTTTTCACCTGTCTTTAACCGGATTGAAAAACTGCCAATCCCTACCATTGCTGCAATAGAAGGATATGCCTTAGGGGGAGGCCTGGAACTGGCCCTTGCCTGCGATATTCGTATGGCAGCGGAAAATGCCAAGCTGGGCTTTCCAGAAATAAACCTGGGGATCATGCCGGGTGCGGGAGGAACGGTGCGCGCTCCCAGGTGTGTGGGATGTTCCGCTGCAATGGAGCTGATTTTCAGCGGAGAAACCATTACAGCACAAAGAGCCATGCAGATCGGTTTAATCAGTCGCATGGAGCCGGAACAAACCCTGTTTGACTCCGCATACAAATTTGCCGAAAAGCTTGCGTCAAAAGCGCCTGTGGCATTGAGGACTGCGAAAAAAACAATTTGCGAAGGTCTCGAAGAACCGTCTGTGGAAAAAGCCATTGAAAAGGAAAGCCGCAGCTGGGCATCCCTGTTTACCACACAAGATCAAAAGGAAAAAATGAAAGCTTTTCTGGAAAAGAAAAAAAGGAGGAACCCATGAGAAATGTAGTTATTGTAGCAGGATGCAGGACCCCTATTGGGACCATTGGGGGGCAATTTAAAACCATTACCTCATTGGACCTGAGCATCCCGGTTATGCAGGAGCTGGTCAAACGGGCAGGCATTGATCCTGCTCTGATCGAAGATGTAATATGGGGCTGCAATTACCAGAGAACATATAAGGAAAACAACTTGGCAAGAGTTGCCGCAGTAAAGGCCGGACTGCCGGTTTCTGTACCGGGAATTACCATTCACCGAAATTGTACTTCCTCTATGTCATCCATTCAGATGGGGTTTTATCAGATAAAAGCAGGCGAAGCAGACTGCATTATGGCCGGAGGCGCTGACAGCATGAGTACAGCTCCCCATATGGTGTTTGACGCTCGGTATGGGAGAAAGTTTGGGCACATGGAACTGCGGGATTCTATGTGGGACTCCCTGACAAACCTGGGAGTGGGACCGGCAATGGGGATCACTGCAGAGAATGTAGCAGAGCGTTACGGCGTCAGCAGAAAAGATATGGATGAGTACGCGCTGATGAGCCAAAGACGGGCTGTAGCAGCAATTGATGCAGGCAGATTTGAAGAAGAGATCGTGCCGGTTACTGTAAAGAGCAGAAAAGGCGAAATGGTATATGATACAGACGAATATCCAAAAAGAAACGCCAGCATGGAATCCCTGGAAAAGCTAAAACCATCCTTTATGGAAGGCGGAAAAGTAACAGCTGGAAACGCTTCTGGAATGAACGATGCTTCATCAGGGGTTATCCTTATGGAAGAAGAAAAAGCAAAAGAACTGGGAGCACCCATCCTGGCCAGGATCTGTTCTGTGGCTACTACAGGCGTGGAACCGGAGATCATGGGAATCGGCCCTATCAGCGCCACAAACAAAGCATTGAAAAAAGCCGGGCTGACCATTGAGGACATTGACTTGGCG
>CAUEYG010000204.1 GCA_959021945.1 uncultured Eubacteriales bacterium
AGGACAACAGTATCATGTAAAAATTACCTGCTAAATTTGTAAAAAATAAGTTTATAGGAACAAAATTATTTTTACAGAAAACCACTGGTCATCATGGTCAATCTGCATTTCTCCATGATACTTTTCTACAATCCGCTCCACATTTTTCAAACCAATGCCATGGTTTTTCTTGTCTTTTTTCGTTGTTACAAACAAGCCATCCCATTCTTTTAACTTTTCATTGTGACTGTTTTTTATCCAAATTCGCAGGATGCCCCTCTTTTTCTCCATGGTAAAATCCAATTTACCCGGCGAACTGCAATGTCCCAATGCACGTATGGCATTGTCCAACAAATTTCCAAGCAAGATGCTCACATCCATCTTATCGGCAGTAAGGTCGTCTATGAGTTGTACCTGGCAATGAACCTCCGCTTTTATACGATTTGCTGCTTCCCCTAACTTTAAGTTGAGCATTCCATCAATGAGAGCATCTCCTGTTGATGCAAACTGGCCTTGAGGCTGAATGGACCGGCTCATACTCTGCAAATAATTTCCTAATTCCTCGTTAGCACCTGCTTTTGCCAGATGACCCAAAGCTGCAATATGATTATTCAAGTCATGACGAAATGCCGCTACTTTTTCTTCCGACTGACTTAAAAGCTCCAATTGTTTTCGGTATGCGTGATTCTGTGCATCTACAGCCATCATCTGTGTCTGGCTGCGATACATTTCTGTAACATGGTGAAACAAATAAAAGACAAAAACATTTAGCGACAAAAGGCCAATGCCTCCAACAGCAATCGCAATTTGATCTTCACATTTGTCCAAGGTCACGACTGAGATGGCCATGCTAATGACCGGCACTAAGGTGACTGCGATCCACTCTAAAATCGAAACTTCTTCCCCTTGCCGAAAATCTGAAATCCTTCGAAACAGCAGTACAATCATTAGCAAAAGCAGATTTGTTATGGCAATTGTAATAAGGTCCAGATGTTTGATATGGAGCTGCATCATCCATGCATAAATAAAATCTTCACAAATAACATTTACTGTGACAATAGCAATTGCTGCGCAGATTCGGTATTTCCATTTCCCGGAATAGGATAAGGTGATCAGGAAAACGCCTGCCAGATTTGAAATTAAAATTGCAGCAGCATTCCATTGAAAATAAAGAAATCCGAGACTATTGCCAATGAAAAACAGGAGATAAAAGCCGAATCGAAATCTCATCTGCGCCTTTGTTCCTTCTGTAGGAAGGAATGCCTTTAAAAACAGGTATATTAAATAAATACGGAACATGTTTCCAAATAAGCTCAGAAGATTGGACAGCATTGATGGTTCCATACTAGATCTTCCCCCAGTCTTTTAATAAAGCTGCTCTTACAGATTTTCGATAGGATTCGCTAATGGGCAAACTATGACGGTCAATCAGGATTACCTTGTTATATTCATAATGCTCAATGTAAAGGGGATTCACTAAAAAAGACTGATGCACCCTTAGAAAATAATTGTTGGTTTCTCGTTCGATTCGATTTAACTTTCCATAAAAGTCATAGTCTTCTGATGCAGTATGCATGGTAATCTTCCTGGCACGGCTTTCAAAGTATACAATATTGCCGTACCGTTCTTTGTAGTGAGAGCCCTCAATCTGAAATTCAAAGAGATCGTTATAGACGGTAGATAGTCTCATAGCTTTTTCTACAACATCGAAAATTTGTTTCGCAGAAAAAGGTTTGGTCAGAAAATGGAGCGGCCGAATTTCAAACAAGTCCATAGCATATCCTGCTTGTCCGGAAATAAAAACAATATGTACCGTTTCATTGCAAAGCTCCTCACGGATTTTCTTTCCCACGGCCACACCATTCAAAAGATTCAGCTCAATGTCCAGAAAAATCAAGTCAAAATGTGCGCCTGCCAATAAGGACTCATATAAGGTTTCCCCGCTATAAAAAATCTTTATTTCTACTTCTCCTCTGCTTGTATAGGGCCTTAATGTCTCTTTGATTTCAGAACAAATGGCTTTTTCATCATCACAGATCGCAACGCAAAACACATATTTCCCACCTTTCCCTTTGCTTTTTCCTTTGCAGGCCGCTTGCTTTTCTTTATTATATCATAACTGTTCCTTTTTCTCCCACCGTTTCTTTGGTTTCTCTAATTTGCTATCCTGTTTTATATGTGCTAAAATAAAAAAATCGTTACAGCATTTATTACCAAACAAATTACATACGAAAGGACGCAGGAAATTATGAACACTTGGAATACAGATTTTCATGGTATTTCGATCATGTGCACCGATCAACTAGTGCAGATTAAAAACGACAAAAAACTCATCCAATTTTTAAAAGACCCTTCTACAAAAGGTTCTCAGCTCATTGCCCGCTATGCCAAGGAGCTGTACCAAAAGACAATGGGAAAGCCGCTGCGCATTACAGAGGATTCTCTTGCTATCGAAATTTTGGGTCATGTTTTTTTGGATAAATTCGCTGGCATTGCTTCCAAATTAAAAATCGCTGCTTTATCTGCTACATTAGAGGATATTAAGCAAAGAACTGATATTATTGACTGCGGTGAAAAGGAGATTGACCCTAACCGTCATGTTTGGGACAGCTTGGATAAAGACGTGCAAAAGAAAATCATCTTTCATATCTTTGGCGATTGGGCGTAATAATCATGAAAAAAGTGGAAACGATGGAATCAAAAATTCCCATTTCCACTTTTTTCATATTTCATACAAGGGATCATGCTTTGTTCTGTTTGTAAATCTCCTTCAAATTATCAACAGCCATTTCAACATCAAGGGTATGGAATCCGAGCCAACACTCATTCATTGTTTTCGCATCAGCAATTTTATATATTTCACGGCTGTATTCATTTGTGTAGTAGTGCCAATACCGATACGTGTATCCTGCCCAGTACATTACTTCCACAGAATAAACCGTGCCAGCCTTTTTAAGTCCCTTTACTTCATCATTTAATTCTTCAAGAATATACTCCTCACCTGCCCATTGTAATCGGTCGTAGACGTCATCAAGGGCAGCGGCTGTTTTGCTGTTCATAAAAGATTCTATGAATAAGGGGCAATCCAATTCCCCTTTTCGTGCAAGTTCAAATAATCGTCCTTGTATATCACAAAGCTGCCTTTTTTCAAGTGTAAAATTGTCCATTTTATTTACCTGCCTCTAATACTTCATCAAAGAACCGGCCATCACGCCGATATTTTCGGCAAATTTCATTTGCCATTGCAATGCCTTTAGAACGGTTTGCTTCACTTTCCTGTTTTAACTGATGGCGAGCCGTTTCTGTAAGCGTTTGTTCGTCAAGGATTTTTATTTTTGTACACGCCTTTTCTGTAAGCGCTACATATTGTTTGCCTAGTTTCAAGGCTGAAAGGCTATTTGTAAGCGCAAGGTCGGTAATCTCTCCATTGAAAAAGCGGTCCAGAACAACAAACATTCTGTCGTTAGCAATATCGCCAACAATCATATCGCAGTCTTTACATAAATCTGCACAGCGAGTATAGATAGCTGAATGTTTCACCGACTCCATCTTTCCCCGATTATATGCGATTAATAACGCCCAATCTAACCCCACCTCTATATCAAGGATTTTAAGATCTGATAGATTGACATTTAATGTATATATCTTTGCATTAGGATAATTACAAATTAAAGTAAGGGGCTGAATTTTGTCAGTTCCCATATAAAAACCTTTTCCAAAATCACACCGTTCCCGGCTTACCGGTGCAATAGCTCCACGAATTCCTGACTTCGAGCCATGATAAAGAGTTACGATTTCATTCGTGCGCATCCTATCGTTCTCCCCCCTTGATTGACAATATAACACTTCACGGTTTTATTATGGCATATGAAGTGGCGAAATACAACATAGCGTACATAGAAAAAAAGTACTTTTAGCTGTCAGCATCAGGCTGTGAATCCAGGTAAGGGAGTACATTTTGCAAAATTTCCTTTACAATTGGCGCAGCGGCATCACTGCCGTGTGTTTTCGCGCCCTTTGGGTTATCTACCACTACCAGAATTGCTACCTCAGGGTCATCAATAGGTGCAAGACCCACAAAAGAGGCATAATATGTGTTGGAGGACAGCCCTTTTGCTTCATTTTGGGCAGTTCCGGTTTTGCCGCCAATGTGGTATCCCTTTACTTTGGCTGCTGTGCCGCCGTTTTCTTCTACCACATATTCCATTGTTTCTTTTACTTCTTTTGCTGTTGATTTTGAAATTGCCTGTCTTATCACTTCTGTTTTGTATGATTTCACAGTTTTTCCGTCAGAATCTGTTAACTTGCTCACCAGATGGGGCTTTACCATGGTGCCGTCATTTCCAATGGCGCTGACAGCTGTAAGCAGCTGGATGGGTGTGATGGAAATGCCCTGTCCATAGGCCATGGTAGCAAAGTCAACGGATGTGAGGGAGTTCTTGTCTTTAATCTGAGCATTGGTCTCTCCGGGATAATCAATCCCGGTTTTTTCTGTAATGCCAAAGGCATCCAGGTATTTGTAAAAGGTATTAATTCCCAGACGCTTTCCCAGCTGAATAAATACCGGGTTGCAGGAATTTCCTACCGCCTCTTTTAAGGTTTCGTCTCCATGGGGATTTTCATAGCG
>CAUEYG010000205.1 GCA_959021945.1 uncultured Eubacteriales bacterium
GATCCCGGCAGCTCACTATCAACTACAATGGTACAGTCGTGGAGATTTGTAGGTCCGGTAAAGCCTCCCACGCATCCCGTAGCAGCAGACATTTTTTCTTCACCTGCAAAGGCAATGGAATGTTCGGGAATCTTTAAAGCATTGACCAGTTTTATCATATTCAGCTCTCTGTCACCTCTGATAAAGGCTGCTACATAACCATTTTCTTTTCCCATTTCGTCAAAAGTAACAAACAGCAGGGCCTTTATGGTCTGCTCCTGGGAAAGGTTTAAAAATTCAGCTACTTCTTCAATGGTCTTTGTCCCCGGAGTATGTACTTCTTCCAGGGGCAGCTCCTCCTCTGACGATGCCGGCGCATCTATACACGCCGCCCGTTCCAGGTTCGCTGCCATATTGCATTTTTCGCAGTAAGCGATTTCACTTTCGCCCACTTCGGAAAGGGCAGTAAATTCATGGGAGTTGCTGCCGCCAATGGCTCCGGTATCTGCCTCTACAGGGCGAAAATCCAAGCCGCATCTTGTAAAAATACGGTCATATGCAGCGTACATATCCTGATAGCTTTGATCCAGACCAGCCTGATCCCGGTCAAAGGAATAGGCGTCCTTCATAATAAATTCCCGGCTTCTCATGAGCCCAAAGCGAGGCCTTGCTTCATCCCTGTATTTCGTCTGAATCTGATAAAGATTCATTGGCAGCTGCCTGTAGGAGGACACATCGTTTCGAATTACATCAGTAAAGATTTCCTCGTGAGTGGGTCCCAGACAAAAATCCCTTCCATTTCGGTCTTTTAATCTCCACAGCTCCGGTCCATATGCGAACCATCTGCCTGATTCCTGCCACAGCTCTGCCGGCTGTACAGCGGACATATGAATCTCCTGTCCGCCTGCTTTATCCATTTCTTCACGTATAATATCTTCGATCTTGCGGATCGATCTCCATCCAAGAGGCATAAAGCCATATACGCCTGAAACCAGCTTTCGTATCATACCGGTACGAAGCAGCAGGATATGGCTCGGGATCTCCGCTTCATTAGGCACTTCTCTCAATGTTCTTAAGTGCATTTTTGATAATTTCATGTCTTGCTATGTCTCCTTTTTCTGTTTAACGTTAGAGCAGGCAGACGGCCTGCGCTGCGATTCCTTCTTCTCTCCCCACAAAACCTAATTTTTCCGTAGTCGTCCCTTTTATGTTGATACGGCTTTCTTCTATGTTCAGGGTTTTCGCTATATTTCGTCTCATATCGCCAATCAGCGATTTTATTTTTGGGCGTTCTGCCATCAAGGTAAGGTCCAGATTACCGATGCGATAATGCTCCTCATCTAACAGGTCTTTTACTTTAGACAGCAGCTCCATGCTGGAAATCCCCTTGTACTGCTGATCTGTATCAGGGAAATGCTGTCCAATATCGCCCATTGCCGCAGCTCCCAGCATAGCATCCATGAGTGCATGAATCAACACATCTGCATCAGAATGCCCTGCCAGCCCTTTTTCAAAGGGAATATCAACCCCGCCTAAAATCAAAGGCCTTCCCTCTGTCAGCTGATGCACATCAAAACCGGTTCCAACTCTGTTTTCCATTGGCATATCCTCTTTTGTTGTAATTTTAACATTGCTATATTCTCCCGGCACTAGCTCTACCCGCTGGCCAATTCTTTCCGCCAGAGTAGCGTCATCAGTACCGTAATACCCATGGGCAAATGCCTTTTCATAAGCCTCCATAATAACAGATTTTTGGAAGCCCTGAGGCGTCTGTACCGAATAAAGATCCTTTCGCTCAATGTTGCGGCTTTCTGTGCCTTGCACCTGGCGAATGCTGTCTTTCACTGGCACACAAGCCGCAGCGGCGCCTGTCCGAACGGCTGCGGCTACGACTTGATGAATGGTCTCCTGGCTGACAAAAGGCCTGGCCCCATCGTGGACCAAGATGTATTCTGTATCAGGCCTTTGTCCCACTGTCTCGTGCAGCGCACGATAAACGGAATCCTGACGCTCTTTTCCGCCCTCAACAACAGAGACTGCTTTTGGTAAATGGTATTCTTCTATCATTTCCCGGCATTGCGTTATGTAATCTTCATTAGTAACCACAAAGATATAGTCAATATACGCATTGGCACAAAAGGCTCTCATGGTCTTTCGCAAAATGGGCTCCCCGCCAATCTTCAAATATTGTTTTGGAACAGAGCTCCCCATTCGAGTTCCCATCCCTGCAGCTGCAATAATAACTGCAATTTTTTTGTTCTTGTACATATTCTGTGTTCCTATTTAACAGCCGGCTTTGCAAAGATCATACGCCCGGCGGAAGTTTGCAGCACACTGGTGACCAGCACTTTAATGGTCTTGCCAATATATCTGCGTCCGTCTTCCACAACAATCATAGTTCCGTCGTCAAGATAAGCCACGGCCTGATTGTTTTCCTTTCCTTCCTTGACCAGGAACAGAGTCATTTCCTCTCCAGGCAAAACCACTGGCTTTACGGTATTGGCCAGTTCATTAATGTTGAGCACCTCAACGCCCTTTATGGCCGCTACCTTGTTGAGATTAAAGTCATTAGTCACAACTTTTCCATTCATAATCTGTCCCAGTTTCAGCAGTTTTACATCTACTTCGGGAATTTCGTCAAGCGCTTTTTCCGCTGCTGTGTTGTAAATTTCAATCCCATATTCGCTCTGAATCTTATTGAGAATATCAAGTCCCCTCCTGCCTCTGTTTCGTTTGAGCGAATCGGAAGAGTCCGCAATATGCTGCAGCTCTACCAAAACAAACTCAGGAATGACAATAGGTCCTTCAATAAATCCAGTCTTCATAATATCTGCGATTCTCCCGTCTATGATAACGCTGGTATCAAAGATTTTAGGAGCCGCCTCATGGTTTTTTCCTTTTGTTTTTCCTCCGGAAGCAGCTGTCTTTTTTGTACTGAGCCAGGCGCTTCTGATATCCGGCCCCTTTCTGGTAGCAATAACAACGCCCAAAAATCCTAAAATAAAATAGGTCACAATATCCAGCACAACATTTAAAAACGGAATTGGAATTCCCGCATAAATTCTGCTGATTAATGATGCGATAATCAGGCCGGCAATCAGGCCTACAGTGCCCATGACAATGTCATTTGTGGATATTTTCTGCAAATCGGTTTCAATATTATCTGCCACCTTGCTGCTCTGTTTTCCCAGCGTCGGAGTCAATCTGAAAAAAATTAATCCAAAGATAATGACACATAGTACTGCCACGCAAATTTGCTGAGTGGCCGAAAGATTGATCCTATCCCCATAGCTTGAAATATCAAGCAAAAACTTTGCCAATAAAAATACACCATAGCCAACTATGGCGCCAACAATGGAAAAAACAATTCTCATTAATTTTCTCAGCATTCCTTCACCCCCTTTCAACCCATAATATTCGGCATAAGGCCCGCAGCCTTATTAACGGAGCCAAAGATTAAACAGCTTCGTCAATAAGAATGTCGGCACTGGCTGCATCCATGCCTCCTGCGAGGACCATTTCACTCAGCAGGATCTGCCTTGCGCTTGTGAGCATTTTTTTCTCACCAGTAGACAGCTTTTTGGTTCGCTCTGTACGGGTCAGATTTCTGACTACTTCCGCTACCTCAACTGCGTTTCCTGTCTTTAACTTTTCCATGTTTTCCCGATACCGTCTGTTCCAGTTGTGAGACATTTCTGTAGAAGAGGCCCGCAGCACAGCGAGAACCGTCTTAATCTCGTCAGCGCTGATGATGTTTCTCACTCCAATCTCATCACTGTTGTCTACTGGTATCATGATTTTCATATCACCGCAAGGCACTTTCAGGACATAGTACTTTTTCAGTTCACCGAGAATCTCTTTCTCTTCGATTTCCTCGATAATACCGGCGCCATGCATTGGATACACAATTTTATCACCTATGGCATACATATACTTACCTCCAGTCTATACCTAATATTAAGTATAAGTCACTGCTTACAACTATGTCAAGTAAATAAATTGTTAATTTTATCATAAGGATTTTTGACTGTCAACAGAAATTTTAGTCAAAAGTTCAAGAGTTTTTACACAAATTATGGTACAATAACTACAAAACATTCACAGAAGAGACACAAAAGCTTTGTATTCTGTAAAGGAAAAGGTAAGAAGGGAGGCTGTCTATGGCCAAAATATTAGTAGTTGACGATGAGCAGAAAATCCGGGAGGTTATCCGTGAGTACTCGGAGTTCAATGGTTTTGAAGTGACAGAGGCTGCTGACGGCATGGCCGCAGTAGGGCTTTGCAAACTAAATGATTACGATTTAATCATCATGGATATTATGATGCCAAAGCTGGATGGGTTCACTGCCTGCAAAGAGATTAAAAAGGTAAAAGATATTCCTATCATTATGCTCTCAGCAAGGAGTGAGGAGTACGACAAGCTCTTTGGCTTTGAACTGGGGATTGATGATTATGTGGTAAAGCCTTTCAGCCCTAAGGAGCTGATGGCAAGGGTCAATGCAGTGCTTGCAAGGAGACAGAACAATGCGCAGCAGCAGCCTCAGGTACTGGAATTCGAGGGGCTCAGCATTAACATTGCTGCCAGAACCGTTACAGTGGACGGAGAAAAAGTAGAACTGA
>CAUEYG010000206.1 GCA_959021945.1 uncultured Eubacteriales bacterium
TGCCTATTAAGGTTCAGGTATTGGAGATTGAACAATACCCATGGCATATGCATGAAGATATACAAATTATCTACGTGATGGAGGGTGAAATCGAACTCAAGATGACTTATGCCCGTTATCGTTTAACAAAAGACAATATTCATTTCATACATAGCGATGATGTCCACGGAATCAAAAGTTTAACAAAAACCAACCTTGTTGTTATTCTCAGTTTCCAAATGGAGTATTTCTCCAAAGCATATCCTGATCTGGATACGCAAGTGTTCAGCACAAAGGTTAGTGAAGATATTGCCACTTACAAAAAGCAGCTGACAATGAAGGCGCGTATCTTTTCTATTATTTCTGAATTTCATGGTAAGGAAAAAGGATATAAAAGTCGAATTGAGACCTTGTCTTTGGAACTGATCGATACCTTATATGAAAATTTTCGCGGCTTTACTGTTAACCTGGAAAAGCGGACTTTTGAACATCAAATTTCTCACGACATGGTACAGATTGATCGCATCAGCCGGGTTATTAGTTTGGTCTACCAAAATTATCCCTATAAAATAAGTCTGGCGGCCATTGCAAAAGACGAAAATATTAACAATTATTATTTATCTCATTTGTTTCAGCGCCTTGTTGGGTATAATTTTCGCAACTTTCTCAGCATGGTGCGAGTTGAAATGTCCGAAGCCGAGCTGTTAATTACAAATTCTTCTATTACACAGATATCTCAAAATGTAGGTTTTTCCAATGCCAAATATTATATCGAAAATTTTAAAGAATGGTTTGGATGCTCACCAAAAGAATACCGGCAGCTTTATAAAAATGAAGTTATAGGAAGAGCACTTGTAAAGAAGAAGGAGTTGCCGCTGGACAGCATCAATGACGTAATTAGTTCTTATGGGCAGCTGCCTGCTTTTACCGGTGCTGCAGAAGAGATCCGTTCTGCCCGCTTTCGTCCCAAGGAGTCAGGGCTAAAGTTGTGTCCCTGGAAAATCCACCCAATTCAGCCGGAGATTTACTATGCAAAGGAAAACCCCCAGCTCCAATGCCTGGAGCTTTTAAAAGAGATGACCAGGCCGCCGCTTTCTCCCCCTACCGCGCCTCAATACAAAGATACTGATGAAAGCCATACAGGGCTGTTTACTTTTAACGGTCTTAAAAAACCCCTTTACTGGGTTTATCAGTTTATGGATGCGCAAATGCCCTTTCTTGTCCAATATGATAGTTGGTATATCCTTACATCCGATGAACAACAAGTGCGAATTTTATTTTTCAACGATGACGCAAAAAAGGAGCAGACCTTTGAATTCCATTTGTTTCAAATGTCCGGCTCCTATAAAGTTGTGCAGCATCGGCTGCAGGCTGACCGTTCCTGCATTCACTACTGGCAGCAGCTGAATTTTAAAACACCTTTATCAAAAACAGAAAAGGAGCAGATTGAAAGGATGTCAGCGCCTGCTGTATCTTTTCGCACCATCCGGTCATCCGATAGTTTTACTTATTCTATCCAGTTGGATTGCCTGGAAATTGCGTTTCTTGAAATCGAGCCTTGTGAGTGAGCCTTTCTGACAGAAAGCTGGTTTGTCTTAAGGCCGTGTCCCCTTGAGGCTCTGCTGGATCTCATCTCGGATTACCATTTCTTTTAATCGGTCAATGTGGATATCTGCAGCTGCTCTGGCGTCTTTGGCTCTTCCGTCACGGATGGCCTCCATAATCTGACGATGTTCTTCCGGCATATTTTCGGCCCGCTTAAAATTATCATAGTAAATATACCGAAATCTGAGCACCAATTCCTGCAATTGTTCAATCATATGTACCAAAATCGTGTTATTGCAGGACTCTACGATGATTCTGTGAAACCTAGTATCATAGGCAATCATATTAGCTGTATTGCCTTCCGCTACCGCCCGGTTGTACGCATTGGACACGGTCTCCAGCTCTTCCATACGCTCCTCAGTCATACGGGAAGCGGCAAAATAGGCAGCCAGCCCCTCCATATCCTGACGCACTTCCAGAATATCCACCATGTCTTTTACTGATATCTGTGAAGCATAGGCTCCCCTCCTTGGCTCAATGGTCACCAGACCCTCTTTTTCCAATTTGCGGATTGCCTCACGGATAGGGGTTCTGCTGACTCCCATATCATCTGCCAGATCTACCTCCATCATTCTGGTCCCCGGCACGATCTTTCCGGTGAGGATCTGCATTTTTAGCTCCTCATAGACAATTTCCCGCAAAGGTCTGTGATTTTGAATCTCAAAATTTAACATGTTCTTTCCTTTCTCTTTCAATAGGTCGTTCTAGTCCAAAAAGTCTCTTTATTAAGGGTTTTCAGCGCTTCACAAGCATCCTTTGCCTGCTGTCTTGTCTTGCACAGAGCAAAGATCGTCGGACCGCTGCCGCTCATTAAGACTTTCCCATTGCCAAGGAGATTTTCCACCTTGTTCTTTGTATACATAACACTAGGATACCTTGTCAGTGTAAAATTTTCAAGCACATTTATCATATTTTTTTGAACAATTTTGAATTTTTTTTCTTGCAAGGCTTTTATCATTGCATCCACATCAGGATGCGCTTCCAAACTTTCCAAGTCCAGCCCCTGATACACCTCTGCTGTGGAAACGCCCATTGGCGGTTTTGTCAGCAGCAGATGGCTTTTCATGCCTGTTTTCAAAGGTGTCAGCCGGGTCCCTGTCCCTCTGGCCACAGCGCAGTGGGCTGCCAAGGGATCCCGGACAAGCCCTAATTGAGGGTTAGCCTTTGCCTGTCCCATGAGAGAAAAAGGTACATCTGAGCCAAGGCGGCTGCCGGGCTGACACAGGTCTTCTACACATAAGCCCAGATCCCAAAGCTGATTGAGAGCATGGAGGACCGCCGCTCCGTTTCCGCTGCCTCCGGCCAATCCTGCTGCCACAGGCAGCCTCTTTTTTATATCAATTCGAATCTTTCCTTTTTTATTGCCTCCATAAAGTTCCGCCATTAATAAGGCTGCCTTGTATGCCAGATTTCGTTCATCCCGGGGCAGCCATGGTTTATTGGTAGATACTTCAATATTGATGGAATTGCTGCTCTGTAGGCTTTTTTCTCTTCCTTCTTGTTCCTGCCATTTCACCACAACATCATCATGGAGCAAAATCTGCTGCATTACCATCTCTACTTCATGATAGCCGTTCTCCAGTCTCCGCAGAACATCCAAACAAAGATTGATTTTGCCATATGCTTTTACTTGAATCTGTCTCATGTTTACCTCTTGATCTTTTAACTCCATATTTGCAAGGAGGATACAAAAAAGAGCGGAGAATCCCCCGCTCAAATTTTTCATTTTTTATTTTTTGTTCCCTTTATTTTTGCTGTTTCTCTGTTTTCCCGTTTGATTTTTAGGGCGTGTCGTTCCTTTATTTTGTTCTTTTTTTGGAGCTTTTTTCGGCGCCTTATATTTCCCGCCTGCAGCAGAAATCGGTCTCGGTCCTGTGACGCGCTTGTGGTCCGTATGGGAGGATTCTTCTTCCTTACTTTCGTCTTTAGCCTGCTTGGCTGCCCGCTTGGCCGCAGCTGCCGCCTGCTTTTCTTTATTCTTTTTATCTTTTTCTACGATTTCTTCTACAGACTTGCCTGTGCGTTTGGCTTCTTTGTACGGGTTAACGGTTTCCTGCTTTCCTTTATCCGCTTTTTCTTTTTCCTGCTGCTTTTTCATGCTTCTGGAGGTAAAGAAAATCATACCCACCATCATAACTCCCATCATAATCATATTGACGGTCATAGCCTGTGATTGGTCCAGGGTCTTAAAGGAAACTTTGTCCTGGGCTGCCAAGGTGTCTCCATTGGAGGCCTGGAAAGCAGGATCAATGGTAAGCGTATATTCTGTGTCGCCCTGAATCTGGGTATCATTGCTGCTCAGCACCATCATCAAGCCTTCCTCGTCCGGGCTGTAAGCAACATAGATGGGAACTTCTTTTCCCTTTTCGTCCACCAGCTTGACTGCTTTTTTATTGGCCTTGCGAATATCCTTTGTCTTGGGCCGCACATCCTGGTTAAACCAGACTTTGATACTGGCGTTCTCCACTGCTGTCCCTGTGGCTCCATCCTTTGGATACTGGTCTTTTATGGCCAAATCGCCCTGCCCTGCAAAGCAAACAGATGCTGACATTGCAATCAGCATAACGGAAAGGCATAAAACAGCGCCTATTCTCTTCATCATTTTTCCTCCGACTTCTTTGTCCTCAATTTCTGAAAGAACGTTTTGAGTATATCTTGACATTCTTGCTGCATCAATCCGGTTTCAATCTCAATATAATGATTGAGCTTTGTTTCCTGCGGTATATTAAAGACAGAGCCGCACGCACCGCTTTTGGGGTCCATTGTTCCAATCCAAAGCTTTGAAATACGGGCCCAAACCATGGCGCCGGCGCACATGGCGCAGGGCTCAACCGTAACATACATATTACAGCCCAGCAGCCTCCATCCACCTAGGGTTTGGGCTGCCTGCCGCAGTGCCAATATTTCAGCATGAGCGGTAGGGTCTTTGTCTGTCTCTGTCAGGTTGTGTCCTCGTCCTATAATTTCACCGTTTTTTTCTACGACTGCCCCGATGGGAACTTCGCCAAG
>CAUEYG010000207.1 GCA_959021945.1 uncultured Eubacteriales bacterium
CAAGTCTTTGGCAGCTGTACCCCTTTGGAAATGTCCTATGTCTTTTCCCTGCAGGATAAATTTCCCGAGCAGAGAATCGCCGCAGTTACATACGAACCCTTTGAACCCCAGCGTCCCGGCTGGCTGGTACCGGGTGAGAGTGTGATGAAGCGGGCGCTGCGGGAAGATCTGTTCCTCTCTTATCCCTATGAACAGATGAATCCGTTTCTCCAAATGCTCCGGGAAGCAGCCAATGATCCCAATGTTATTTCCATTAAAATTACGATTTATCGCTTGGCTAACAAGGCGGCCCTGGTAGATTATCTGAGAATTGCTGCAGAAAACGGAAAAGATGTAACCGTGCTCATGGAGCTGCGGGCCAGGTTTGATGAAGCCAATAACATCAATTGGTCAGAAAGTCTGGAAGATGCAGGGTGTACCGTCATTTATGGGCTGCAGGATTACAAAGTGCATTCAAAGGTGTGCCTGATTACCATGATCGAAAAAGGGCGGATACAGAGAATTACCCAGGTAGGCACCGGAAATTATAATGAAAAAACAGCAAAGCTCTATACAGATATGTCCCTGATCACAGCCGATGCAGAGATCGGAAACGATGCTTCCAATTACTTTAAAAATATGGCCATTGCCAATTTGGAGGGCCATTATACAAGGCTGCTGGTAGCTCCTAACAGTATGAAAAATAAAATTTTAGCTTTGATCGCAGGCGAGGCGGAAAAAGCCAGAAGGGGAGAGCCGGCAAGGATTATTGTCAAGATCAACTCTCTTACAGATCGAAAGACAATCGAAGCGCTAAAAGAAGCGTCCCAGGCAGGGGTTTCTATTGATTTGATCATTCGGGGCATTTGCTGTCTCTTACCGCAGATTGAGGGTTATACTGATCATATTCGTGTTACCAGTGTGGTAGGCCGATTCCTGGAACATTCCCGGGTTTACTGCTTTGGTCAGGGCGAGGAGATGCAGCTCTACCTTTCCTCAGCAGACTTTATGACCAGAAACCTGAACCGGCGCGTAGAGGTAGCCTGCCCTGTTTTGGACCCGTCCATTAAAAAACAGATTTTGAGCATTTTGGAATTAATGCTGCGGGACAATGTAAAAGCGCGAAACTTGAGATATGATGGGCTGTACGAGAAAAAAGGCCTGGATGAAGAGCCGGTAGATTGTCAGCAGGAGCTGATCAGGCAGGCCCTTCTTGCAGCATCCGCGCCTGCGGCCTCAGAGGAAAAGCCTAAGGATACCCTCTGGTCCAGAATCAAGAGGGCCTTCTTTCCCTAAACGGTTTTAAAATCTTTCCGCATATCAGCAATCGCTTCATCAATCGGCTTCGTGCGTCCTGCCGATATATCTGCATATCCTTTTTCAAGTTCAGCGTCTAGTTCTTCCTTTGTCAATGCTCCCATACAGACAGGTTTTTCATATGGGAGTTTCACTTCAAAAGGCAATCCCTTTCGCAGTACGATTTGTTTAAAAAACATATCAATTGCGTTAGAGGTCGGGATACCTAACGCAGATAAAATGCTTTCTGCCTGTTCCTTTAAAGTAGGGTCTATCCGTGCATAAACACTTGCTGATTTTGTAGCTTGGGGCAATGTAAAGGCATGAGACTCGAAATGTGATATAATATACAAAAGCATTGTAAGTAAGGGACCGTTTTATGGGAGAATGTTTATGAAAAGCAAAGTTGTGATGATAGAATGCAGAAAGTATCAGCCTGAACTAGTAAATAGAGCTGTATCAACAGCAGTTGGACTGTTAGGGGGCTGGCAGCAATTTGTATCAAAAGAAGAGACCATTGTATTAAAGCCCAATCTACTGGCCAGGTGCTCCCCGGAAAAGGCGTGCACCACCCATCCTCAGGTCTTCGCCGCTGCAGCCGAATCCCTGCAAAGCGAGGGATATACCCATTTGCTATATGGAGACTCTCCGGGAAACCATTTGGTTGGGGTCGAACAGACAGCCCAGGGATGCGGCATACGTCAGGAAGCCCATAGGCTGGGGATCGAACCCGCCAATTTTTCAGAAGGCGTTGAGACGCCCTTTCCTCAGGGACATGTGTGCGACCATTTTATCCTGTGCAAAGGAGCGCTGGAAGCTGACGCCATTATTAATCTTTGCAAAATGAAAACCCACCAGCTGGAGAGAATTACAGGAGCCATGAAAAACACATTTGGATGTGTCTACGGATTTAACAAGGGAGCATCTCACGCCCGCTTTCCCAATGCAGATGTGTTTGGACAAATGATCGGAGATCTGAACCGGCTTGTAAAGCCAAGGCTGCATATTATGGATGGAATTGTGGCAATGGAAGGCAATGGACCGCAATCAGGAGACCCTACGCCTATGTATCTGGTCATGGCGTCTGCTGATCCTGTGGCTTTGGACAGTGTCTTTTGCAGACTGGTCAACCTGGACCCGGCTCTGGTGCCAACCAATGTTTACGGGCAGGAATACGGCATCGGTACTTACGAAGCAGAAAATATTGAGCTGCTTACAGAAGGCGGCCCTCTTTCCATGGAAGATGCGGTTTCCCGATGGGGTAATTTTGATTTTCATGTGGAGCGTGAGCAGGATTTTCAGGGGCAGTTAAAAAGCATTGGATTTTTGCAGCCCTTGCTGGACCGAAAACCTTATATTAAAAAAGAAAAATGCGTAGGGTGCGGGATTTGCATTGAAGCCTGTCCATTGGAGGAAAAAGCTATTTATAAGAAGGGACGGACCCCGGCCTATCACTACAGGAAATGTATTAAATGTTACTGCTGCCAGGAAATGTGCCCTGAAAAAGCCATTGATGTAAAGTCTACCTGGCTGGGGAAATTGGCAGACCGGAATTGGAGGATTTAATGAGACAGGAACTATTACAGCAGCTGCAGCAGCTAGCAGAAGAAACATATAAGGACTTTAACTGTAAACTGATTCCGGGGCTGGATAAAAATCAGGTGCTAGGAGTTCGAATTCCAGCGATTCGTAAGCTGGCAAAAAAGCTGGTCAAAGGGGATTGGCAGAGCTATTTATCAGAAATGGAAAACTGTGAAACTTATTATGAAGAAATCCTCCTGCAGGCTATGGTCATCGGCGCTGCCAAAATGGACTCTGATCTGAGATTACACTACATAGCCCGCTTTGTGCCCAGGATTGACAACTGGGCGGTGTGCGACACCTTTTGCAGTGATCTGAAATTTGCAGATAAGCAGGAAAACAGGCAGCTGGTCTGGGACTTCCTGCAGCCTTATCTGGCGTCTAACGAAGAATATGAGATGCGATTTGGCATCGTGATGCTGTTGGGACATTATATTGACCAGGAATATATTGACCGTATTTTAAAAATCATGGAAAGCATCAGCCATGAGGGTTACTATGTTAAGATGGCTGTAGCCTGGGCTTTATCCATGTGCTATGTAACCTTTCCCGAAAAAACAGAAATACTTTTGAGGGGCAATCAATTAGATCATTTTACACAAAATAAGACCATCCAAAAAATCAGAGAATCCTACCGGGTTTCCGGGGAAGATAAAGAGCGGCTGAAAGGGCTGAAACGACAATAAAGAATTCTATTTGCCGGGAACCTTTTTCGGCCCCAGTGCATACTCTGTACTTTAGGAGGGAAAGCCATGATTTACTTAGATAATGGAGCCACATCCTTTCCAAAGCCAACGGAGATGGTTCAGGCAATGGATGAGTGCATGCTGTCCTACTGCGGAAACCCAGGGCGGTCAGGACATGATTTGTCCCGGAGAACCGGAGAAGAGATTTATAGGGCCAGAAAAAACCTGGCTGATTTTTTTCAAATAAAAAAGCCGGAACGGATTATCTTTACAGTAAATACCACAGAGGCTCTTAATTTGGCCATAAAAGGAATCTTAAAAAGAGGGGATCACGCTATCACCACTTCTATGGAGCACAATTCTGTGCTGCGACCCCTTTATGGGCTGTGCAAAAAGGGAGTTGAACATACCATTGTATCCTGTCAAAAGGATGGAAGTCTGAGAATGGAAGATGTGGAAAAAGCCATTAAAAGGAACACAAAGATGGTTATTTGCACACAGGCATCTAATGTGACAGGAACCATTATGCCCATCCGGGAACTGGCGGAGCTGTGCAGGCGCAATGGGCTGCTGTTTTTAGTGGATGGCGCTCAGGGAGCCGGCCATATGCAGATGGATGTGGAAGGAATCGATCTGCTGGCTGTACCGGGGCACAAAGGTTTGCTGGGCCCTCTGGGAACAGGAATGTTGTATGTTCGTGAAGGGCTGAGCCTGAGTCCCATTATGGAAGGGGGAACGGGAACTGCTTCCAAAGAGTTGGAGCAGCCCTGGGAGTTTCCTGAAGGGTATGAGTCAGGGACTGTCAATGCACCGGGAATTATCGGTCTTGGCTGTTCGGTTGCTTTTATCCAGAAAATTGGTATGGATGTGATTCGAAACCATCAGCAGGAATTGACGGAAATCCTGGACCAGGGACTGAGAGCCATTCCAAAGGTAACGGTATACGGGCCTTCTGACTGCAAAAGAAAAGTAGGCATTGTGACCTTCAATATTGAGGGGCGAGACTGTGAAGACGTA
>CAUEYG010000208.1 GCA_959021945.1 uncultured Eubacteriales bacterium
AATGCCAGAATCAAAGTCAGCAGATAACCTTCCGGCATAGTGATATGATTGAACAGGTATTTGTACACCACAGCAAAAAATACCGGTATGATGCAGCTCACGGAAATGGATACGTTTTTTATGGTATCCATAAAATCCTTTTTAAATAAAATCCCTATTTTTCTCGTTGACATGTCCATTAGAATTCCCTCCCTGTCAGCTGCAAAAATATTTCTTCCAGATTGGGTTCCCTGGAATGAATGGTCAGGCATTTGCCTTGTTCTATAAGATCAAAGATCTGTTTTGCACCTTCTTTATCTTTTTTGACCCGGAGCAGTTTTCGGTCATCTGTCATGATTTCCACTTCATCTCTGGCAAACTGCAGTTTCAAGTCCTGGGGCTTTCCGCATGCCATTAACTTGCCCTGGTTTAAAATGCCTACCCGCCCGCAGAGCTTATCGGCTTCTTCCATGTTATGGGTGGTTAGAAAAATAGTGGTTCCCTGCTGGTTCAATTCTATGAGCAGCTTGTGAATTTCCTGGCTGGTAGCCGGGTCTAAACCGCTGGTGGGTTCATCCAGAAACAAAAGTCTGGGACCATGCAGCACTGCTGACGCCAGAATTGCCCTTTGCTTCATACCTTTGGAACATTTCTTAAAAGGGCGCTTCCTTTCATCATACAGCTCTACTTTATGTAAAATATCCTTTACCCGGTCAGCAGGCACGTTTCGCAGTGCTGCAAAGAATTTAAGGTTTTCTTCAATAGACATTCTGTCATAAAGATTGCTGGTATCCGATAAAATTCCGATTTCATCATATCGGCTGCGCTGGGTTTTTTCAATAGGCTCGCCCATCAGCCATATGGAACCGGAATCCTTTTTCAGCTGCTTGGTCAGTAACTTGATTGTCGTTGTTTTTCCAGCCCCGCTGGGTCCTAAAAATCCAAAGATTTCTCCTTCCATTACCTGAAAGGAAAGATTTTGAATTTGAAAATCCGCTCCCAGCTTGAGGCAAAGCTCTTGCAGCTCTATGAGACTTTTCATTTTCCTTTACTCCTTTTTCTTTCATTTCCCCTATTATTTCCCATCGGAAATAAAAAGTCAATAGTACCAATCCTATAACTTAACTTCTTATTTACGCTTTTTTCCGGATTTTTGTTTTTTGCCTTTTCCTTTATTTTTATGGGGTTTTGCCTGGACAGGCTTTTCCTGCTTCCTTGGAAGCTCTGCAGGTTCTAACTCCTGCTCTGGCTGCATTGGGAAGATGGCTTCCAAAATGCCGAGCATTACAAACAGCAGCGGTGTGGAAAAAATCTGAGGGCTGTTTACCAATCCCTGCAAAAGGGAAGCTCCAATAGCTGCCACGCCAAAGAGCAGCAGTGGGTTCCGTTTCACGCCCCGGAAGCAGCGGACTAAACAGGAAAACATGAGGCCAAAGTAGCCGATAACGCCTACAATTCCCAAGGTAGAAAGGACATAAAGAAATTCATTGTGCGAATCCACAAGTACAGAGCCGCCAAAGAAGTCTCTAACTTCCTGTCCCCAGGTGTTCTCGATCATATACCGGTAACAGTTGGGTCCATAGCCAAATATCTTTTCTGCAAAAGGCAGCTGCGCCCATGCGCCTACTGTCTTGTCCCATATAAATCCCCGTCCTGTTCCAAAGGAATCATTGATAATCAGCTTTTGCAGCATTGGCCTTCCTTCTGCTGCTGCTGGGTTGGAAGTAACGATAATAATCAGGATGATACCTGCCAAGACTGCTGCCAGGAGCAGGATAAACAGAATATTTCTGGCCCGCATTAAGATAGCGTCTGTTTTTTCAGTTTGCAGCTCCTGCCCATTTTTTCTTGAAACCATAAGGGTCCAAATCATGCCTGCGGCAAAAATGATAAGCAGCGCCCATAACACTGCCGGGTGCATGAAGGTTACAGTTACTTCCTGGTTCTGGCTTTTCATTAACGCAGGACCTGTTGCGCCAAGATGCACGGCTAAGGTGCTCAAATACTGCATGGAAAGGAGGCTTGCCAAAAACAAAACTGCAGTCTGGCAATAATATTTGAGATTCTCAAAAGAGCTCATGCCAAACCAGAAAAGGAGTACAAACGCGCCGCCAACTCCTAGTATCCATCCTTCGCTAGTGGTGCTAAACAGACCCCAGCATCCGATTACTACGAAAATCCCATATAAGATACGGGAGAGCCTTTCCCTGCTCTGGTAAAATAAGGCCAGTCCAATGGGGTAGATGAGGCAGTCGTAGCTTACGTTCATATTTACATTTCCAATTGTGGAAATAAAGGTGGCAGACTGAGCTGCATTGAGCCCTTCGTGCATGCCCAGAGGGTCCAGTCCCCAGTAATTTAATACTGCCAACAAAAATACCAGGGTATTGCTGATGAGAAAAATCCAGACCAGTCCCATACCGGCTTTCAGGTACCGTGCGATCATGAGAAAGGCCAGAATAGCCAACAGCCAAAAGACGGCGCTGGTCCTGCGGCCCGTTTCCCCCCAAAAGGCTTCTTGTCTGTAGTCGCTCATAAAAGCGGAAATGAACACAGCCAGGAGAAAAATTCCTGATAAAACCAGTACATGGGTTGGAACACTTTTTTGAAAGTGCAGTCTCTTTTCTTTCACGCATTGTTCTACAAGCTGGACAATGGTGAGAACCACTGCAACCAAGAGAAATGCCGCTGCTGCAATTTGAAAAAAGCGCACCTTGCTGCGCATAATATCAAAATAATTATCGTAAAAATATAGTGGAAAGATTCCGATCATAATTGCAGTAAATATATATGCGGCCCAGGAGGCCAGCATCCCTGCTCCTCCCAAATCAGCAGAACTGCTTTTTTTCATTTTCGCCATGTCCTTTCTATTTTTACACGATTCAAAAATACATTTAGACGGTATCACTACCGCCTAAATGTATTGTATAAGATATAAGCAATTACTATCTTATGTAGCTGTGCTTTCTGACAGCTCAGCAATCTGCATCAAGTTTTCTTATTTCTTCACTGTGATCCTGCAGGTTGCTTTCTTTCCGTTAGTTGTTCTTGCAGTAATTGTTACTTTACCTCTCTTCTTTGCTACTACTTTACCGTTCTTAACGGTTGCAATTCTCTTATTGCTGGAAGTCCATCTGATCTTTTCTTTTGCGTTAACTGGGTTTCTCTTAACAGTCAGTTTCATGCTCTTCTTAACTTTCAGAGTTGCCTTTTTCTTGTTCAGTTTGATGGACTTTGTAGTAACCCTTTTCTGGCTTACTGTAACAGTACAGCTAGCTTTTGCGCCACTCTTCATAGTAACGGTGATCTTTGCTTTACCGTTTGCTCTTGCTCTCAGAGTGATTGTGTTGCCTTTTCTAGCTACACTTACTACCTTCTTTTTGGAGGTTGTTACCTTGCTGATGGAATCTGCACTGAAGGACTTGGATGCAACTTTCAGAGCAGTTGTCTTAGTGCCTTTTCTCATCGGCATCTTTGTCGCGTTCAGTCTTACTTTTGATCTTTTAACTGTTACTTTGCAAGTTGCAGCTTTGTTGCCGGATTTAGCAGTGATAGTAGCTGTTCCTGCTTTTTTAGCAGTTACTTTACCAGTGCTGCTAACAGTTGCAACGCTGCTGTTGCTGCTAGTCCATGTTACAGTCTTAACGGTTGCATTGGATGGAGCAACTGTTGCCTTCAGAGTTGTTGACTGAGTTGGATACAGGGAAGCTGTAGTTCTGCTCATCTTAACGCTGCTTACTGCGATAACAGCTGGCTTTGATGGTTCGGTTGGCTTTACAGGGTCAGTCGGCTTCGTTGGGTCATCAGCTTTTGTTACAGTTACTGTACACGTAGCCGTTTTTTCGCCAGCCTCTACTGTAATTACTGCAGTACCTTCAGCTTTTGCTTCAATTGTTGCAGTTTTATCATCTGCATTAACTGTGGCAACATCTGTGTTGGAACTGCTCCATTTAGCGTTGTTGTCTGCAGCTGCTTTGCCTGCAGAAGCTTTAGATACTTCACCGCCTGTTGTTTCACCGCCTGTTGTTTCACCGCCTGTTGTTTCACCGCCTGATACCTCATCATCAGTTACTTCTACTGTTGCCGTAAGGCTTCCTTTCTCACCCACTTTTAACTCAAGCTTGGATTTGTCTAAAGTAACACTAGTTACTTTTGTTGCCGCTGAAGCAGCGTCAACGCTGATTAGACTAAAACAGAGAGCCGCTACTGTAACCAGAGCAAGAACTCTCTTCCATGAGCCTCTCAGGCTCACCTTTAATTCTGTCATAGTTTTTTCCTCCTAAAAAATTTTGATTAAACAACTAACAGTCATATTTTAGCATCGCGTCCAGTATTTGTCCATATATTCTTTGTTTTTCTTTTTTAAATTGGAAAATTTTCTTTTGAATCGGTAAAAAATAGCCTGCGCCATTTTGAACATTTATTTTATTCTTCTATATATGATACTTCGTACCTCTACCTTTTCCCTCAATATACACGATGCCTTTTTTATTCAGAGCCTTTAATATACTTGAAACTTTTGATTTTCCAAATTCCACAGCTTGTGCAACTTCACTAATTGGTTTTGGCATAG
>CAUEYG010000209.1 GCA_959021945.1 uncultured Eubacteriales bacterium
CACTGCGGAAACCAGCAATAACAGAGTTAGTGCTATACTTATGATCCGTTTTTTCATGATTTTACCTCTTTTCTTATTTGGTAAGGGTGATAGTGCCGCCAGTATCCAGAGTGGAACGGTTAAACCCGCCTCTTTCCGTTTGTTTTAAATTTAGCTTTATGCTTTTGGTTCCTATGATTAAAGTTCCTTTCCCCTTATTGCCCCAGCTATCTGTCCACTTGAACGATGCTTTTTTCTCTTTTAGTTTTGCCGTAATCGTCGCTGTCTCATAGATTGGGCTGGAATTCCTGCCTACTTTCATTACCTTAAAAGTAACCTTACCTTTGGCAACCCTTTTTATATGTACTGTTATTTGAGGAGAATTCTCTGCTTTTTCCCCGTAATATTTCGTATAATATCCGCAGTACTTTTTTTGGTTTTCTACTGAATTGCCTTTAATCTTAATGCTTTTTGCTTTACTGTACTTTCCATAAACTTTTTTTCCTTTTTTGATTTTATATGCCCTTACTTTGACATAATATCTCTTACCTTTTGATAAATCTTGCAAGGTCACACCAGTGCTTTTCTTTTTTACTGTTTTGACCTTTTTTCCTTTTTTAAAGTTCTTATCCGGTGCATATGCTACTTGATACCCAGAAATATTTTTTGCCTTCTTCCAGGACACGCTTAAGGTACCTGACTTAGGTGAGCTGACACTGTTAATTGTTGTGGATGGGACTTTGGCCGCTGCATGTACAGTCTGCGTAAAGCCGGCGGACACAGCTAAAAATATTGCTACGGACAGAGCTAAAAGCCGATAGCCTTTAGCCTCTCTTTTTCTTACATTCATTGGAAAATCTCCTTTCTGCGTTTTGGCAAAGGAATTTTACACCATTGCGAGAGATATCGATCTGGCAGCTGCTCTTTTTAACGCACTCTAACCTTCTTCACCTTGCTGTAGCTGCCGTAAAGCTTGGTGCTCCCTACCTTCTTGTAAGCTCTCACCTTTGCGTAATAGGTCTTCTTGCGTTTCAGCTTTTTAAAGGTTTTGCCGGTGGTCTTGTTTTTTGTAATAGTGGCGGTTTTCTTGCCTTTGGTAAACTTTTTGTTTTGGGCAATGACTGCCTGATAGCCTGTGGCTTTGGTGTCCCGCTTCCAGCTGACTTTCAAGGTCCTGGATCTGGTGGATTTCACCTTTGGCGCTGCCGGTTTCTTTGGCTTTACTGTAATGGCCACCCGTTTTGTGGCTGCGTTGTAGTTACCATTTGCAGCTGCGGTAATGGTGATGGTAGCTTTGCCCGGGCCTTTCAACGTAACTTTTCCGGCACTGCTGACCCTTGCCACTTTGGTGCTACTGGATTTGTAGGTCAGCTTTGTTTTAGCCTTGGCTCCCAGGCCAAATGGTTTGTTTCCGTAGGTTTTGGTGAAGGATGAAGCGCCTGTAATGGTTTGCTTTGCCTTTGTTACAGTAATGGTAATGTTCTTTGTAGCTGCGTTGTAGTTTGTTGTTGCTGCTGCGCTGATGGTGATGACAGCTTTGCCAGGACCTTTGGCAGTTACCATGCCTGTGCTGCTGACGGTTGCTACTGCCGGGTTGCCTGACTTGTAGGTCAGTTTGCCTCCTCCGCTGGTTTTGGCGTTTAGAGGGAATGGTTTGGAGCCGTAAGGTTTGGTGATGTTTGCAGCAGTGATGGTTTGCGGCAGCTTTTTGTTTACTGTTACGGTACACTCTGCAATAAACCCTCCGTCAGCGGTCTCTGCCTGAATGACTGTACTTCCCTCTGCGAGACCCTTGACCAGGCCAGTCTCTGAAACAGTTGCAACTGCCTTATTTTTGCATGTCCAGTTCACTTCCTTATTTGTGGCATTATCGGGTTTCACCTTTGCATTGAGCTGAAGCTGCTGTCCAACAGATAGGGACACCTTTGACTGATCAAAAGTCAGTCCGCTTGTAGATACTTGCTTTGCCATATGATCTTGCCAAGTGTCTTTTTCTGCGCCTATCACTTTTTTTGTATCCGACACTGGATGATACACGGCATTGTCCAAATATACTGCATCTGGGATTGTACTGTAGTACCCATTGCCATTACGCAAAGAGAGAGCTTTGTATTCAATACTGCGCAGCAAAGTGCCGTTTGCAAACTCTTTTATGGTATAGTCCATGCTGCCGGTCTCTGTTCCCACGATTTGAATGGTATAATCGTCTTCTGTAAGATAAATGCGCTTTTCTTGTGAATTGGCATACAAGTGAACAGCATTATAAGAAGAGTCCACTGTATCTGCTGTAATCGCACCGCAAATCTTTCCCTCTGCATCTAAAACATAGACATCTCCAGGCCCTGTCAGTGTCACTTCTTTTGCATACTCTACTTGGCTCTCTTCTGCAGGAGCCGAAGATGCCCTCAGGGTTTTTGTTTTTACAGCTGATCTTTGCGAAGGCAGTTTTAATAATGTAAATACATTATCAGAAAAGGTTCCTACTGTTTTATTTAACACACTGGAAATGGTTTTTCCTACGATTAGCTCTGCAACTTTATTTGCATTATTTCCCCAAGCTTTGTTGTATACTGCTTTTATGCTTCCTTCCGCCACCTTTTGCAGTTGGTCGGCAAAAGCATCCATATTCGTATATGCAACTTGCCCCTTTGCCATGGCTTTTACTTTTTTTCCATTATCCAGGATGATGTAATAGTCTAATGTCCCAAATCCGGCGTAGGGTGGAGCGTCTTTAAAGGAGTTATAATTTAGATCCACAGAATAATAAATCTCAGCGTTTTTCCCGTTTTTATCTGTAGCAATTATCTTTGTCGTAGCCGCTGTTTTGCTGAATTTTGTAAATACATTTTCGTTTACACCCATTTTTCCTAAAACAGCACTCATCATAGCATTGCCGCTCAGGCCTGCCTCTTTTAATACACCGTCGATTACTCCGTTGCTGTCATCACGAATCATGTTGGAGGTGGCGATTAGGCCTCCGATCCATGTGGTAACGCATTTATTAATACTTTCCACTTGTGCTGCTGAAAAATATTGTCTTAATGTTGCATCTGTTGCAATTTTCAATCCATCCAGCTCTTGTTTTGCTTCGGAAAGAGCTTTAGCTGATTCCCGCTCTACTTTCGCAGCCTCTTGCTGTGCTTTCTGTAAATCAAGATTTCCTGCAGAAAAGGATAGCGTATGGCTGTCGCTTTCTCCATTTACAGAAATCCTCCCTTTTACAGACCAATTCTCTGTTACCAGTTCCGGCACATACTCATCATCCATGTAAACTTCAAATGGAATTTCTTTTATCTCTCCTGCTTTTAGTGTGGTATTGACTTCCATATCCACAGCCTGTTCATTTGGGGATAGCCAGCTTCCCTTTTCAAGTAGGCCCCTGCATATAGGGTTTCCAAATGGAGCGTTCCCGCATAAAGAGAAGTTATCTCTTGATTTTGCAGTTTTTGCAAGGCCGATGTGTCATACGGGCTCATGGCAACACTTTTGAGTGTAATTTTGGCTGGAATACTCTCTTCCTGCCAATTTTCGTTCTGGTAATTTAAATTTTTGATATCTGAGGACAGATGCAAACTGATGCGCATGACATCAGCTACATCATCTATGGTTGTGATTTCCCCATTGACTAGATAGGCGGCCACTACTTTGTTCTCGTGCTCATTGTAAATTTCCAATGCTTTTGTCATGTCAAACCCATCGCTGGTGGGGTAACTCTTGCCATCAATGCGGATGGAAAAGCCCAGGTAATCGACGCCCTGCAGGGTTCCTGTGATGGTTTTTGTTACTTGTTCATCTACCGTGCCATCACTTGAAACAGTTCCAGCGTAAGACCAGAGGTTAGAGGATAGATTTAAATGCAAAGCGGGCCGCACCCCGGTTCTACTATCGTCGACATCATGGCCGTGAGAGTAGATAATGCCAATGCTAGTCACATTGGAAGCATTATTTGCATCGTAGCCCGGCGAGCGGAGCCACCACCAGTTACGGTAGCCTACATTATTCATATAGCTCTTACTGGCTGTATAAGCGGTATTGACAGCCTTTCTGGTTTCTGAACTGTTATCATGAGCAGGAAATCCATATTCCGGGTTCTTTGCTTCTCCAATAGAAAGCAGGTATACCTTATCTTGGGTGTTATTTCCCCCTTCTGTGTGGTTCTCTGGATTATCTTCATTTACTACGGTAGTCTGTCTAATGGCATTTTGTTCACTGGAAGTGAACGCTCGGTCTATAAAATTATCTGAGGTATAATCTTCGCCCTCTTTGTTTATACTGCTCCCGTATCCGTTGAGCCAGCTACGAAGCGTACAGGTTTCCCAGGTCACACCCGTAAAGGTTTCATTATATGGGATTCCGCCGTCAAGATTTTTGTCCGCCATGAGGAACGCATCTTGTCCATTGACGGACAGGACTCTCCATTTAATGGGGTCCTTGTTAAAGCCTCCATTTCCATCAGAGCTCTGGGGGTAGTGTCCAAAGTAGACACAGTCCCAGGTGACAGTCCCATCTGCTGCCTGTCTTGGATTTTGTAACTTGCTTT